>CAIUSP010000088.1 GCA_903901855.1 uncultured bacterium
ACTTGAGCGCGACCTTCCGGTCGAGCTTTGCAGCCGCATCGATCACCTGTTGAACCCGATGCACGTTCGAGGCGAACGATGTGACGACGATCCTGCCTTGACATCGGGAGAACTCCTGCTCGAGCGCTGGGCCGACACTGGATTCGGAAGGTGCGGTGCCGCGCCTGTCGGCATTGGTCGAATCGCCGCACAGGCAGAGGATTCCCTCGCGTCCCAGTTCCGCAAGACGAGGGATGTCGCTCGGGCGACCTCCCACCGGTGTCTGGTCGAACTTGTAGTCGCCTGTGACCAGGATCGTCCCTAGTTCGCTTCTCAGAGCGACGGCCCTGGCATCCGGAATCGAGTGGGTCATGTGGATCATCTCCATCTCGAATGGACCGATCTCGGCCACCTCACCGAGCGGGATGTCTACCAGGGGAACGTCGCGCAACTTGTGCTCATCCAACTTCGAGCGGACCATCCCGATCGTGAGCGGCCCGCCGTAGATGACCGGGGGGATGCCGAGTTCACGCAACACGTACGGCAGCGCCCCCACATGATCCTCGTGTCCATGGGTGAGCACGATGCCCTCGATGTCTTTCGCCCTGTCCCGGAGCGAGCTGAAGTCCGGCAGGACGAGATCTATCCCGAGCATCTCCGCGGTCGGGAACATGACTCCACAGTCGACCAGGACGATCTTCCCCTCGGTCTCGATCGCGGTCATGTTCTTGCCTATCTCCCCCAGTCCGCCGAGCGGGAGTATGCGTAGCTCGGTTGCCATCCTCAGGCTCCGGCCCGCTGGATTCCCAGGGTTGACAGGGCGGCCTCGATCTCCTGCCGCTCCTCTCGACTGGCAGAAACCATGGGCAGCCGCATCGTGTCGCTGCAGAGTCCGATCTCAGCAAGGGCCGCTTTGATCGGGATCGGATTCGTAGTCACACCGAGAGCCGCGTAGAGCGGACGAAGCTCTTCGTCTTCGGACCTTGCAGCCTCGACGTCGCCGGCGGCCACGCGCTCGTAGATCGAGCGCATCCGGTTGCCGACGAGGTGCGAGGCCACGAGGATTCCCCCGGTCCCCCCAGCCTCGAGACAGCGCAGATAGGAGTCATCGTTCCCCGCAAGGAGATCGAGCCCGGGTATCTGCTGGATCTCCTCGTCGTTCGCCTGTTTGACGGCGACCACATTCTCGATCTCGGCAAGTTCGGCCAAGAGATCGGGTGCCATGTTGATCACCGCCCGCGAGGGGATGTTGTAGAGGATCACGGGGCACTCGACCGACTCGGCAACGGCGCCGAAGTGGGCGAGCAGTCCACGCCGATTCGGCTTGTTGTAGTAGGGACAGACGACCAGCACGCCAGATGCACCCGCCTCCTCCGCTGCCTTTGAGAGGCCGACCGAGTGCGCAGTGTCGTTGGATCCGGTGCCACATATGACCGGGCACCGGTCAGCGACCTCCTCGAGTACCGCGCCAAGCAATGCGATCTTCTCGGAGTCGTCCAGCGTGGGTGATTCCCCGGTAGTCCCGGCGACCACGATGCCGTCGGACCCGCTCTCGACCAGATGACCGGCCACCCTGCGTGAGGCGTCCAGATCGAGAGATCCGTCCCCCGTAAAAGGCGTGACCATCGCCGTCAGGACACCTTCGAAAGTCGCCATGGATCAGTCCTGACGTTCCGCGTCGACGGCATCGGGTCGACGCTCGGACCAGGGATGAGCGGCCTCGAGCTGTGCGGCAACGCGAAGCAGGAGATCCTCTCGTCCGTACGGTGCAATCAGCTGAACCCCAACCGGAAGCCCACTGTCACTCATATGGAGCGGTAGCGAGATGGCCGGGTTCCCCGTCGAGTTGATCAAGGCCGTGAAGGCGCCCATGCTTTGAGCGCGTCTCATCGCCTCGAACGGATCTGCACCGGTCGTAGGGAAATCCCCCAGTCGAGGAGGGGTCTCGGCCAACGTCGGGGTGAGCATGAGATCGTGACCGGAATCGAACCAGTCGCCGAGCATTCGTCCTATGGCCTGGTGCAACGTGACCGCACCGAGGTACTCGGAGCCGGTCACAGCTTTGCCTCGTTGTGCCATCTCCCAGGTGAGTGGCTCGACATCATCTGCTCCGATCGATCGGCCAGTGACCATCTCGAGCTGCTGGAAGGTGAGCGTCTGACCCACGTACCAGCGAGCCATGAAGGTCTGGGCGGGGTCGGGCAGGCCGGATGATGCGGCCGGAGCCTCCGGTGTCTGTTCGTCTACCTCGTGTCCAAGATCCGTGAGCATCCTCGCCGCTGCGCGCGCCGCGACCTGAACCTCGGGGTCAGGCTCGAGGTCGATGTAGGGCGTGCTGGCGAGTCCGATACGCAAGCCCTCATGATCGGCGGTGAGTTCATCCATGTAGGGACGACTGGGGGGAGGCGCCGTATATGGATCCCCCGGCCCCATGCCGTGCACGGCATCGAGGATGCCGGCAACGTCCCTGACGCTCCGCGCTACCACCAGTTCCTCGACGAGGCCCGACATCGTGTCCCCCGCCAAGGGGCCTTGTGAGGTACGCGCTCTGGATGGTTTGAGGCCGACCAGACCACAGCAGCTGGCGGGGATTCGGATCGAACCGCCGCCGTCATTCGCATGGGCGACAGGGACAATTCCTGCCGCTACGGCGGCGGCTGATCCACCGCTCGATCCACCGGGGGTGTGATCGAGGTTCCAAGGGTTGGCGGTCGCTCCATAGGCGAGCGGCTCCGTGGTCGGCAATATTCCGAGCTCAGGCGTGTTGGTCTTACCGATGGTGACGAGGCCAGCGTCCCTGAAGCGCGAGCCCAGGTACGTGTCCACAGGCGAGCGGAAGTCCAGATCCTTGAGGAACTGCATACCCATGAACATCGGCTGACCGGCCAGCGCGGCACCCAGATCCTTGAACAGGAATGGCACGCCGCGGAATGGGCCCGCGGGTGCGTCGTCCGCACCTTCGATTGCCTCGGCGTAGAACTCGTGGATGATCGCGTTGAGAGCAGGATTCAGTTTGGTCGCCCGCTCGACTGCGGCGGCAACGAGCTCGCTCGGCCTCAACTCCCCTGACTCGACCAACGCGGCCTGAGCGGTGGCATCGAGCCAGCGCGTTTCGTCGGCAATGCCGGCCATCAGTCCATCACGCTTTCGAGACCTACGGCGAACCGCTCGCTGAGGGAACCTATGCGGCTGGCCGCGAGGAGGATTCCCGGCATGAAGCAGGATCGGTCCAATGCATCGTGGCGGATCGTGAGCGTCTCTCCGTCACCCCCGAAGATGACCTCCTGATGGGCGACCAGCCCAGACAACCGAACCGAGTGGATCGGAGCGGAAACACTCCCCCCCGCGGCCTCGATCATCTCCGCGGTCCTCTTGGCCGTCCCCGACGGGGCGTCGAGCTTCGCCGGATGATGCATCTCGACGATCTCGCCCTCCTCGAAGAATCTGGAAGCTTCGACAGCGAAGCGCATCATCAGCACTGCGCCAATCGCGAAGTTGGGGACGACCAGACACCTTGCCTCCCCCGGACAGGCCTCTATCCGCGTACGGAGATCATCGAGATCGAAACCTGTCGTCCCGACCACTGCGTCGACCCCGGACTCGACCGCCTGAACGGCGTTCGACGGTGCTGCGTCCGGAGTCGTGAGATCCACCAAGACATCTGCCGAGTCGATGGCGCCGGCGAGTTCCTCGCCCGTGCTGGGGTCGGCGCGGCCGACCAATTCCATACCCTCGGCCGCATCGATCGCCTCGCAGGCAGCCGAGCCCATCCGCCCGGCTGCTCCGGAAACGGCAACTCTGACCTTCGCAGTCATACCGCTGCAAGCTCCTCACTGACCGCCTCGAGTGCGGTGCGGAAGACTCCCTCCTCCTTGCCGATTGCAGCCGCCGAGAAACGCTCGGGGGCCATCAACTCCGCGGCGAGATCGGTGATCTCATCAGAGTTCACCGCCTCCACCTTCTCGATCATCTCGTCGAGGGTGAGAATAGGTAGGTCGAAGAGGGTTGCTCCAGCCAGAGCAGACATCCTCGCTCCGGTCGACTCTTGAGCCAGGACGAGACGGCCCTTGACGGTCTCCTTGACCCTGCGGAGCTCATCTGCCGTTACCGGCTCGCTGCTCAACCGGGCGAGTTCGTTTCCCACCACCTGCATCGCCTCAGCTACCCGATCCTCTCTGGTTCCCACATAGAGTCCGATCATCCCGGTCTCTCGGTAGGCCGCGACGTAGGATCCGACCGAATAGGCGAGGCCGCGCTTCTCCCGGACCTCCTTGAAGAGCCGCGACGACGAAGCTCCGCCTAGCAACGTGTTGAGCACCCGCAGTGTGTACCTGCGCTCATCCGACCTGCTGAGTCCGGGGGCGCCAAGACACAAGTGGTACTGCTCCGTGTCCTTGGCCTGGAAAGCCACCCCTCGCGGTCGCTCCCTAGGCTCTGAAGGGTCCTGATCGACCTGGCCTGGGGCTGCGACTACGAGTCTCTCGGCAAGCGCATGGATGTCGTCGTGACTCAGATTGCCAGCCGCGGCCACCACGAGATTCGGTCCCGTGTAGCGGTCGGCGTGATACGCGGCGATATCGGGAACGGGTATCTCGCCGATCACCTCTGCGCTGCCGATGATCCTACGTCCGAGCGGGTGGTCGCCGAAGAGGGCCCGGTCCAATACGTCGTGGACCTTGTCCTGGGGCTCGTCTTCGTACATCGCGATCTCCTCGATCACTACCTGCCGCTCGGAATCGACCTCGGCCTCGGGGAGCGTGGAGTGGAGCATCATCTCCGACATGAGGTCGAACACCTCCTCCGTGTGCTCATCGAGGAAGCGGGCGTGGATGTGGGTCGTCTCCTTGCTGGTGGCGGCGTTGAAAGCCGCACCAAGCGAGTCGAACCTCTCGTTCAACTCGATCGCGGTGTAGCGCTTCGTGCCCTTGAACAAGAGGTGTTCGAGGAAGTGAGACACCCCCGCTTGCTCGACGGACTCGTCGCGCGAGCCCGTCCTGACCCAGAGGCCGAGCGCCACTGAGCGAACCGACGGAACGGCCTCGGTGACCACCCGGACCCCCGAGTCGAGCTCGGTGGTCCTGGTCGCCGACTCGCTCAACGCCTGCGCCCGCCCCTCTCGCGGCCACGGCCGCCCCGGCGGTCGTCCCCGCCGCGACCACGGCCGCCGCCGGGTCCGTTGTCACCCGTGCCGACGCTCGCGAGTTCCTCTGCGGACTTACCGGCGACATCCGGGTCTTCGGAGAGTCGCAGGCCGATCCTCCCCCGCTCCTTGTCCACCTCGACCACGGTCACATCGATCTCATCGCCAGCGTTGAGGACATCTTCTACGGCGCCGACACGCTCGCCTGGCTTCACGTTGGAGATGTGAAGCAGGCCATCCGTGCCCTTCTTGATCTCCACGAAGGCACCGAAGGTGGTCGTCTTCACGACCTTGCCCTTGAACGTATCGCCCACCTCCGCGTCCTTGGTCATGCCCTCGATCCGATCCACGCAGGCCTCCACGAGGGTTCCGGTCGGTGCGTAGACCCTGACAGTGCCGTCATCCTCGACGTCGATCTCCGCCTCGAACTCTTCGCACAGTGAGCGGATCGTCTCGCCGCCCTTACCGATGACCATGCCGATCTTCTCGGGGTCGATCTGCAGGGAGGTAATCCTCGGCGCGTGGAGCGAAAGCTGCTCCCTCGGAGCTGTGATCGCCTCGGCCATCTTCCCCAAGATGAACTGGCGCCCCTTCAGGGCCTGATCGAGAGCATCGCGCAGGATCTCGAAGGTGACACCGGTGATCTTGATATCCATCTGCAGGGCCGTTATGCCCTCGGCAGTACCGGCGACCTTGAAGTCCATGTCGCCGAGGTGATCCTCGACTCCAGCGATATCGGTGAGGACGATGTAGTCGTCACCCTCCTTGATCAGACCCATTGCGACGCCTGCAACAGGCGCACTGACCGGGACGCCGGCCGCCATGAGTGCCATCGAAGAGGCGCAGACTGAGCCCATCGAGGAGGAACCGTTCGATTCGAGGGTCTCCGAGACAGCCCTGATCGCGTACGGGAAGTCCTCTTCGTCGGGGATGGTCGCAACCAGAGCCCGTTCAGCGAGGGCCCCGTGGCCGATATCACGACGCTTCGGTCCCCTCATGAAGCCGGCCTCTCCCACCGAGAATGGCGGGAAGTTGTAGTGGTGCCAGAAGAGCTTGCGCTCCTGCAGACCGAGATTGTCGACCTTCATATCCATCCGGGTCGTGCCGAGTGAGACGTTGGAGAGGATCTGAGTCTCGCCGCGAGTGAACAGAGCGGAGCCGTGTACCCGCGGTGCCACGTCCACTTCGCACTCGATCGGTCGGATCTCGTCCTGGGCGCGTCCGTCTGGACGCTTCTTGTCGACGGCGATCCGCTTGCGGACGATGTCCTTCTCGATCTTGGCGAAGAGTGACTTCACCTCGGCCGCACGCGCGGCATCGGCGGCTTCGTCGCCAGTGGCAGGCGCGTACTGGGAAACCACCTGCTCCTCGACTGCTGCGACCGCGTCTTGGCGGGCGAGCTTCTCGGCGACCGAGGTCGCTTCGTCTATCGCCGAGCCATGCGAACCCCTGATCTCGGTCATCAGCGCCTCGTCGACCTGAGGTGGCTCCATCTCCACCTTCGGCTTACCGGCCTTCTGCCGCAGCTCCTCGATCGTCTCGCACAGTCGCTTGATCTCCGCGTGTGCGATGTCGAGTGCGTCGAGTATCTCCTGCTCGGAAACTCCGTTGGCACCAGCCTCGACCATCAAGATTGCTTCCGATGTGCCGGCAACCACCAGATCGAGGTCGAGATCTTCCTGGGACTCCTCGTCGGGATTGACAACGAACTCTCCGTCGAGCTTTCCGACCCGGACCGCACCGACATGTTCGGCAACCGGAACCTCGGAGACGGCGAGTGCAGCCGAAGCGCCATTCATCGCGAGGATGTCATAGGAGTTGACGTGATCCACGGACATCGTCTGGCAAACGAGCTGAGTTTCACGGTGCCAACCCTTGGGGAACAGCGGACGGATCGGACGGTCGATCAGACGTGCCGTCAGGGTTGCCTTCTCACCCGCCCTGGCTTCACGCCTGAAATACGAACCTGGGATCTTGCCGGCAGCGTAGTGACGCTCTTCGACATCTACCGTCAACGGCAGGAAGTCCACATCCCGGTCATTGCCTGCTGTCGCCGTGCAGAGGACCATGGTGTCCCCTGACCTGACAACTACCGCTCCGCTCGCCTGTCGGGCGAGTTTTCCGGTCTCGAAAGAAATCTCCTTGCCGCCAACCTCCAGCGAGACGCGGCTCACGTCGAACATGCTCATCTATTCACTTTTCCCTTCACGCCGCCCGGTTGGCGACTCTTTTGCTTTCAGAACTCTCGTTCTCTGGTTGTCGCAGGTTACACACCAGCGCCCAAGGTTCAGTGCCCGGACAGGCTGCGGAGCGCACGGTGCAAAGGTGGCGTCACCGCCACGCCTGAGACGAAGGCACCGGGTGTGGACGAGACACCTGCGCGAACCCCGGACCTGAAGTCCTGCTGCACACGCTCTTCCACTTGGGCGGAGCGTCGATCCCGCTCGAAACGGTCGAGATCGAACCCCATCTCGCTAGCTGCCTCCCAGAGATGGGGGTCATCCGTCCTTCCCCGGTCAGCAAACAAGCGATCGACGAAGGGCCAGAACCCGTCCTGAAGTGCGGCGGCCTCGGCTGCCGCATGGAGCACGGGTGAGCGTGGGTGTTGGGACGGAAGAGGAAAGTGTCGGAAGCAGATCCTCAGGGGAAGATCCGATATTCCCTGCCAGGTTGCCGCGCAGTGTGCACAGGCGAGATCCACGTAGAGGACCACCTCCTGGCCCTCCCCTCGCAGATGGTCCTCGGGTCCGACCGGCGGCACCTGCGCACTGGTCAGGTCGGCCATCCCGGCGCTCAGGGCGACAGCGCGTCGAAGATCAGGTTGGCGCCCGGAATCTCCAGAGGCGGCGAGTGATGGACCCAGGAGACCACACCGTCGGGTTCGATGAGGAAGAGGCTTCGGCTGGAGCAGCCGAAGTCCGGCGAGTAAACACCGAAGGAGGCGGATACCTCTCCCTTGGGGTGGAAGTCTGCCAGCAATGGCATGGTCAGGCCGAGCTTCTCGGCAAAGGCTGCGTGACAGTAGGTCGAGTCGACTGAGACGCCAACGACCACGGCTCCAGCCTCGGCGAGATCCTCTTTGACGGATTCGTAGAGGGAGAGCTGATCACTGCAAACACTCGAGAAGTCACCCGGATAGAAACAAAGGACGAGTCGCTTGCCTGCGAAGTCCGCCAGGCTCACATCTTCTCCGTCCTGATTCGGGAGAGTGAAATCGGGCGCGCTGCTGCCTGGCTCGATCAACTCGATCTCAGCTGCGGAGCTTGAGTTCGGATACGAGCGAGCGGTACGCCTCGAGATCGTTCCGCTCCAGATACTTGAGGAGGCGACGACGCTTTCCGACCAACTTCAACAGCCCACGCCGTGAATGGTGGTCCTTCTTGTGACCGCGAAGATGTTCGGTCAACTCGTTGATCCGTTCGGTCAGCATCGCAACCTGGACTTCGGCAGAGCCGGTATCGGTCCCGGACCGCCCGTACTTGCCGATCAGCTCGGTCTTCTGTTCTTTGGTCAGACTCACGGCTGCGAACCATACCCTAGGAGGAGGAAAATGCTGCACAAGCCGTGCGAGCATCCTCGACGTCCAATTTCATCTGGTCGATCAGCTCCTCGGCGCCAGAGTAGCGCCGCTCCCCACGGAGCCTCTCGACGAAGGCAACCCGGAGAGTCTGCCCGTAGAGGTCGAGATCCTGATCGATCAGGTAGGACTCGACCAGCACTCCCCTGCCGGTCTCGAATGTCGGCCTCACCCCGACGTTCACCGCTGCCGGATACTCGTTAGCGAACGCGGCATAGACGCCGTGTCCAGGGCAGGCGAGATCGTTCGAGGGAACGACGTTCGCGGTTGGGAACCCCAGCTCGCGACCACGCTGATCCCCCGGGACCACCTCCCCCTCGAGCATGAATGGGCCCCCCAGACAGCGTGAGGCCGCCGCAACATCTCCCGCTGCCACGAGCGCCCTCACCCTCGTGGACGAGACGGTCTCACCGTCGATCTCGACGAGTGGCGCGACCCTGGTTTCGAACTCCGGCCTGGATGCGAGCATGACGGCGTCGCCCTCGGCTCCGGCGCCGAAGCGGAAATTCTCTCCGACGGAGACCCACTCAGCCCCCAGTCTGTCCACCAGCACCTGGTCGATGAACTCCGCTGCGGTCAGCTTCGAGAACTCCCGGTCGAACGGGATCACGACCAGTTCCTCCACCCCGAGCCCCGCGAGCACGTCTCGCTTCATCTCTGCACTCATGATCATCTTCGGGGCCGCCTCGGGTCTCAAGACAGCGAGAGGGTGAGGATCGAAGGTCAGCACGGTGTCGGCGCCTTCGATCACGGCGCGATGGCCCATGTGCACTCCATCGAAAAAGCCAACTGCAACCCTGCGGGAAGCGTCGGGCTCGACCTCGGGCAGGGGAACTACTCGAATGCTCATACCAGCACGACCTCGGGCCTCAACAGCCCCCCGTCGCCGACCCTCGCCACAGCGAGCACCTGATCGCTGGTCGTGATGCGAACCGGACCGGATTCTCCGTCCGGGATGACCGTCGGATCGAGATCTCCGATCTCGATCGGAGATCCGTGCCCAACCCGGTTTGCCTCCTCCTCATCGGCACGTCGCTCCGGCATGAAGGCGAGTAGCTCACCGTAAGACAGTGGAGTCGATCCGGATGCCGGCACCTCGAATCGCCCTATCTTGGTGCGGCGGAGATCCTCGCAGTAGGCATCGCCGAGGGTCTCTATCAGAGTCCGGATATAGGTACCCGAGGCGCACTCGATCTCGTATCGCGCGCGGTCGCCATCACTCGAGAGGAGATCGGCCCTGTAGATCTCGGTCTCTCTGACCGGAGTCTCGATCTCCTCGCCTCTATGGGCGCGGCGGTAGAGACGTTCGCCGTCTACCCGCACCGCTGAGGTCATGGGCAGACGCTGCTCGATCGTCCCCACCGGGAGGTCGAGCGACTCGGGAATCGAGCCGGTTTCGGTGAGATCGCCGGTGGGATCGCCAGTGGTCGAGTGCCAACCGAGCCTGGCGGTTGCCTCGTAGGTCTTGGGCAGGCCGAGCAGGTATCGCTGAAGCCTGGTGGCCCGGCCGAGGAGGCAGATCATCAATCCGGTGGCGAATGGATCGAGCGTCCCGGCGTGCCCTGCCTTTGCGGCGAAGTCGCGTCGGACCTGCTGGACCAGATCGTGTGAGGTAGGTCCGGCGGGCTTGTCGATCAGTAGCGCGGCTGGAGTTTCATCCATCTGACGGGAGTTCATTCCGCAGCACCTCCAGAATCTCCTCGTATTCGAGGTCTGTACTGAAGCCGGCGGCACGCGGGTGGCCCCCTCCCCCCTGCGACCGTGCGATTGCGGAAACGTCGACCAACGGATCGGTTCCACGAAGACTCACCTTGCGCGCAGAGCCCTCCCCGGCAGCCCTGTCACGCACGACGGCGACCATCCTGGTGCCATCGAGGGTCCTGAGGGAGTCGATGATTCCCTCTGTCAAGGTCTCCGATGCGCCTGTCTGCTCGTAATCGTCCTTAGAAACGTAGGCGGCAGCGATCTCGCCATCCTCGCTCCTCTTGATCGAAGAGAGGGCACGTGCGAGGAGCAACAACTTCTCTATCGGGGCGTGCTCGTATAGCCGTCTGTAGATGATGTTCGGCCGGACTCCACAGCCGATCAGTTCGGTGGCCATCCGATGCGACGCCTCGTCGGTGTTCTCATACATGAACTTGCCGGTATCGGTCACGAGCCCGACGTAGAGTGCCTCTGCCATGGCGGAGTCGATCTCCGTGCCGATCTCGTGCGCAAGCCTCCAGACGATCTCGGCCGTACAGCAGGCATCGGGATCGATCAGATTGACATCCCCGAAACGGGTGTTGTCGTGGTGATGGTCGATGTTCAAGACGGTCTCACCATCGGTGCTGAGGAACCCGACCGGCATGCGATCGATGTTCCCGCAGTCGAGGAAGATCACCGTGCGATCTGCGATATCGGCCGGGGCTTCATGGAACACCTCCTCCAGCGGCAGGAACTGGTATTCCACCGCCAACGGGAACTCCTTGGCCGCGAGGAACATCACGGAGTCCTTGCCAGACAGCTCGAGCAGCCGCTGCATCCCGAGCATCGATCCGAGAGCGTCCCCATCGGGGTTCTCGTGCGTGGTCAGCAGGAACTTCTCGGCGGAGCGAATGCGCTCGACCGTAGCTGCGGTGTCTGCGGAGAGAGAGGACATCTCGATCAGTCTTCCAGCAGACGGGAGATCCGGTCGCCTCGCTCGATCGTTTCGTCGTAATGGAAGCTCAATGTGGGAGTCCGTTTCATCTGCATCTCCGAGCCGATGCGTGATTGGAGGAACCCCTGAGCGGACTCGAGCCCGGCCAGTGAATCCTCCCTCTCCTCTGCAGTCCCGAGGACGCTCACGTACACCTTCGCTGCCCTCAGGTCAGGGGAGGTGTCGACTTGGGTGACCGTCACGAAGCCAACCCGGGGATCCTTCATCTCCGAGGAGATCGCCTCCGCCAGCACCTCGCGAAGTGCCTCATTGACTTTGCGCATCCGTGAGGTGGTCATCGCAGGAATTGCCGGGGCTCGGGGCCCCATTACTCCAGGGTCTTCTCGATCTTCTTGATCTCGAAGAACTCGAGCACGTCGTCGACCTTCACGTCAGCGAAACCTTCCAGCACGACTCCACACTCCATTCCCTCGTCGACCTCGTTGACGTCATCCTTGAACCTCCGCAGAGATGCAAGTGAGCCCGTCCAGGTGATCGTCCCTTCGCGGACCAGACGCACGTTTGCTCCCCGGGTGGCCTTTCCGCTGGTGACTTCGCAACCGGCGATCGTTCCGATCTTCGACGCCTTGAAGAGCTCCTTCACCTCCGCCTGTCCGGTTACCTCCTCGACCTCCTCCGGCTCCAGCAGGCCTTCCATCGCAGCCCTGAGTTCTTCGGTGACTTTGTAGATGACCGTGTAGGTACGCACATCGACACCCTCCGATGCGGCGGCGCGCTGGGCCTCGGCAAGGGGGCGGACGTTGAATCCGATCACGATCGCGTCGGATGCCGAGGCGAGCATGATGTCGGACTCGTTGATGCCTCCGGTCTGCGCGTGGATGACGTTGACCGCAACCTGCTCCTGGGGGACCTTTGCGATCTCATCCTGCAGAGCCTCCAGCGAGCCGGCCACATCTGACTTGAGCACGATGTTGAGTTCCTTGAGCTCACCCTGCTTCGCCTTCTCGAACACCTCTTCGAGGGTGACCTTCCGGGCCTGACGCCTGGCGAGCGCCTCTGTCTTCAGCCGGTTGGAACGCTCAGCGGCCGCCTGGCGCGCCGCCCGCTCGTTCTCGACCACGCGGACGGGCTCACCTGCCTCGCAGACACCGTCGAAACCGAGGATTTCCACCGGCATCCCAGGCGTGGCCTCCTCGACCCGCTTGCCATTGTGGTCGAGCATCGCCCTGACCTTCCCCCACTGAGCGCCGGATACGACCGCGTCACCGATTCGCAAGGTACCGCGCTCTACGAGTAGACCGACCAACGGGCCTCGGCCGGGGTCGAGTTCTGATTCGAGCACCGTCCCGCTTGCCGGGGCGTCAGGGTTCGCTGAGAGCTCCTCGAGCTCGGTGACCAAGAGGACCATCTCGAGCAGATTGTCCAGTCCTTCTTTGGTCTTGGCCGACACATCGACGTAGACGGTGTCCCCACCCCAGTCCTCAGGGGTCAGATCCCGCTGTGCGAGCTCGTTCCGAACCCGGCTCGGATCGGAGTCGGGCTTGTCGACCTTGTTGACCGCAATCAGCATCGGTACCTCCGCGGCTCTCGCGTGATCTACGGCCTCCAGCGTCTGAGGCATCACTCCGTCATCAGCCGCAACGACGATCACCGCGACATCGGTTACCCCCGCCCCCCTTGCCCGCATGGCGGTGAATGCCTCGTGCCCCGGTGTGTCGAGGAAGGTGATCGTGTGACCGTCGTGCCGGACCTGATAGGCACCGATGTGCTGGGTGATCCCACCTGCCTCCCCGCCCACCACATCGGTCTGGCGGATGGCGTCGAGCAGTGAGGTCTTGCCATGATCGACATGCCCCATCACGGTTACGACGGGTGGGCGATCGACCAGGGACGCATCGTCATCGTCGTACTCGGGGAGATCTGGTTCCTCTTCGGCAGCCGTGACGATCTCTACATCGCGTTCGAACCTCTTGGCGATCGCCATGACTGACTCGTCGGTGAGGGTCTGGGTCAGCGTGGCCATCTCGCCCTGTTCCATCAAGGCCTTGATCACCTCTGCTGACGAGAGACCGAGCAATTCGGCGACCTCCCGAACCGTGGCGCCGGAATTGACCTTGGTCGCCGGAATTACCTCAGGCTGCTTATCGGCCTCCGAGACCGGCTCCTCGAGTACAGGCTTGCGACGCCTGCCGCCACGTCGGCGTGGCGCTCGCGGCGGTGGCTGGTTCTTGGTGAGCTGATCGCGGCGCGAGGCCTGAGAGTCGATTACTACGCGCCGCATCTTCTTACCACCTGCTCCAGCCGAGGCCTTCGCGGCAGTCTTCTCGGCGGATGACGAATCGGTGGTCGCGGGCTTGGTATCGGCCTCGGTTACAACAGCTGCCTTAGGGCTCTCCCCGGCTCCGGAAAGGGCGCGCTCCGCATCGGCTTCCTCGACATTCGACTGGGCGGCCTTTGCCTCTATCCCGGCGGCATGGAGGGCGGCGAGCAGTTCCTTGCTCGTTATCCCCTTCGCTTTCGCGATCTCATGGACCCGCCGTTTCGCCACCCTGTTCGTTTACTCCTTCTCTTCGCCTTCTCCGGCCTCAGCCTCGACTTCGTCGGATCCACCAGCGTCGTCCTCCTCGGCAGATGCCTCCTCGTTCGAGTCCTCGTCGTTCGAGTCCTCCTCGGCGGCCTCCGCCTCTGCCTCTTCGTCTCCGCCGGAGGGCTCATCACTCGAACCGTCTCCGGCCTCGGACTCAGCGGCTACCTCGGCCTCTTCGGACTCGTCGGCTGCCTCGGCCTCTTCGGACTCGTCGGCTGCCTCGGCCTCTTCGGACTCAGCGGCAGCTGCCGCCTCCGCGGCTTGCTTCTCGGCTGCTGCTGCCTCCTTAGCCTCCTTCTCGATCCGCTCGGCTTCCGCCTTCTCGAATATCTCCTCGGCTCCTGTGACGATCGCCTTGACGTTCGCCTCATCCGAATCAGGATCGGCGAGCAGCTTGATCTCCTCATCGCCGAGATCTGCCACGACGGCAACCTGATTGGTACCGAAGCGCACGAGGGCCTGATGCTGCGGCAGGCCGCAGAACTGCGACCCGTCGATCACGGCATTCGGACAGCGTCTGTCGTTCGCGAGTAGCGCCATGCAGCGCCCGTCGGGTACTTCTTCGCCCTCGTATTCGACGCCTTCCTGATCCGTGTGCGCGAACTCCGTCTCGGACTTGATGTCGATCTTCCATCCAGTCAGTCGTGCCGCCAGGCGAGCGTTCTGTCCATCGCGCCCGATGGCCAGAGAAAGCTGGTCATCGGGGACGATCACCGTCGCCTCCTTGGTCTCGTCATCGACGAGCACCTCGCGAACCCGAGCCGGCGAGAGCGCCTTCGCCACGAAACGGGCAGGCTCATCGTTGAACGGGATGATGTCGATCTTCTCTCCGCGGAGCTCAGACACGACCATCCGCACGCGGGATCCTCTTGGGCCCACACATGCTCCGACCGGGTCCACGCCGTCGCTGTGGGATATGACGGCGATCTTCGACCGCCAGCCCGGCTCGCGCGCGACATCGGTGATCTCGACGAGGTTGTCCGCAATCTCGGGCACCTCGAGCTCGAAGAGCTTCTTGATCAGCTCCGAGCTCCGACGGGAGACCACGACGCTCGGACCCTTGTTCTCCGAGGAGACATCGGTGATCACCGCCTTCACACGCATACCGTGGTCGTAGCGCTCGTTGTAGACCTGCTCAGAGCGCGGGAGAAGAGCCTCGACGCGCTCTCGCAACTGCACCAGCGTGTAGCGGTTGTCTGACTGCTGGATTATCCCGGTGACCAGCTCCCCCACCCGATCCTTGTAGTCCTCGTACATCATCATCCGCTCCGCCTCGCGGATGCGTTGGAGGATCACCTGCTTTGCGGTCTGGGCCGCGATCCGACCGAAGTTATCCGGCGTGACATCGCGGGTCTTTATCTGATCCAGGAATGGCGCGAGTCGCTCGGGTTCGAGCTCCGGCTCTTCGGGGTCACGTCGCTCCCCGGTCTCGGGGTCCACCAGGCTGCGTGGCATCAGATCGCGATCGATCTCTTCACCTGCCGCCTCTGCGGCCTCCGCTGCGCTGATCTCCTCCTCGAACTGCTCATCGAGGAGCTTCTGCTCGATGTCCTCGGGGACGATCAGTTCGTGAACCCGGAAATCAGCGGTCGCTGGATCCAGCTCCACCTTCGCGTACCGGGCGGAGCCCGGGGTCTTCTTGTAGGCGGAGAGCAGCGCATCGGACAAAGCAGCCATCAGCGTGTCCTCCGCGATCCCCTTCTCCTGCTCCAAGGCCTTCAAAGCGTCGACGATCTCCTGACTCATGCGTTCACCTCTGACTCGGTCGTGTTGGAATGGTCCGAACCTCGAATACCTTGCTCGGCTGAAGGGGCGAGGTTTGCCCTCGCAATGATCTCGAAGTCGATTCCCACCTGATCGCCCTGCTCTGTCTGGAGTATCAGGCAGTCCTCCTCGCAGGAAAGGAGCGTTCCGATCAGATTCTTGGAACCGGATACGGGCTCACTCGTGCGGACCCTCAGTCGCTCACCTGTCTGCTCGGCGAAATGCTCGGGGGTGCGCAGCGGGCGCTCCGGGCCGGGAGATGACACTTCGAGTGAGAATTCCTCGAGCAGATCGGGAAACAGGGCGGTCACTCTTTCACAGAGGTCGAGGTCGACACCCTCATCGGAGTCGATCACCAGCCGGATACGCTCCGGGCCGAGCCCTTCGCACGCCAACAGATCTACGCCAGGCAGCTCACGAGTGATCCTCGAGCGCGCGTCGGTTTCGATTTCTCCAATTCTCTCTTTCAGCATCCCCATCAGTCCTCCGGCCCGCTTCGGACCATAAAAAAGGTGGGCCCACGCCCACCTTCCGATTGAAACAGTTGGAAAGTACGAAGCGAGTATAGCCATGGGCGATTCGTCTATCGCACGCGCGTCTCCGGTAAACCGGAACGACCCCGGGAGCACCTAGGTGCGAAGGGGGATCGTGACCGGTCCGTCGTTGGTCAGGTGCACCTGCATGCGTGAACCGAACCGTCCACCCACACCCCCCAGTCCATCGCGAACTCGCTCGTACAGGGGTTCGGCTGTATCCGGCGGAGCCGCGGTCGAGAACCCCGGCCTGGTCCCCTTGCTGGTGTCGGCGCAGAGTGTGAACTGGCTGACGCAGATGGCCTGTCTGTCGCCCAGCGCCTCGTTCATCTTTCCCTCGGCGTCATCGAAGACCCTCATTCCGAGGATCTTCTCGACCATGCGATCCGCAGAGGACTCGTCATCGCCAACCTCGACCCCGACCAGGACCAACAGGCCAGGACCGATCTCGCCAACCGTCTGGCCATCGACCTCAACACGGGCATTCGCGACTCTCTGCAGCAGCGCGAGCACCTCTCCTCAGTTGGCTCGGGCGAGTCGCTCCCGATAGGTGCGGTAGTCCCGCCTCTCCGGCCTCAAGTTCGATGCGAGTGCGAGGTGGTGACGGGCACGGTCGTTGTCGCCGACCTTCGAGAGCGCCCGTCCGAGGCAGAAGTGCGCGAAATCGTTGACAGGGTGACGCTCGACCACCGCAGCGAACTCCTCCGCTGCCCCCCTGAAATCATGCAGTCGGAAGTAGGTCCGGCCCAGTGCTTCGCGAACCGAGGACTTGTCTGGATCAGACTCCGCAGCTCGTTCCAGGAACTCCTTGGCGGCGGCGAAATCTCCGTCCTCGAGCAGCTCCAGTCCCTTGCGATAATCCGCATAGGCGTTCTCGGGGCTTGGCGAGGATTCTCTGGTGGGACCTTCCATGCCTTCAGTCTACGGAGACAGCTGGTCGGGGATGACCACTCAGTGGGAGCGGAAATGCTCCGGCCCGAAAGGACTGCCGGACGGGCGGGACCTGATCTGATCCACCCGATCCAGAACGGCGGAGGCCACAGAGGCCTTCGAGGCTCGTGGTACGAGCGTCTCCCCCTCTGAATCGAGGATGAGAACCTCGTTTTCCGCAGAGTCGAAACCGATCTCGGGGCGGGAGACATCGTTGAAGACGATCGCATCGACTCTCTTCCGCGAGAGCTTCTGCCGGGCGCGCTCGATTCCGTCTCCGACCTCGGCTGCGAACCCGATCAAGGTCTGAGACTCGCGTCGCCGCGCGGCCAGTCCAGCCAAGATGTCGGATGTGGGCTCGAGCTCAAGCCCTCGGGATCCCTCGTCCCGCGACAACTTTCCGGACGCCGGGTCACCAGATGGCGTGAAGTCTGCCGGAGCGGCAGCCATCAGCAACACATCCGTGGCATCGAACCTCTCCGTGAGCGCATCCGACATCTGAGCGGTCGTCTCCACATCTACCCGTTCGATACCGGGCGCGACCTCGAGTGCGACGTTGGCTGCGACCAAGGTCACGGACGCGCCACGACGGAGGGCCTCCTCGGCCAAGGCCACCCCCATCTTTCCACTGGAACGGTTGCCGAGGAATCGGACCGCATCGAGCGGCTCCCTGGTTCCACCAGCTGAGACCAGGACGTTCATCCCATCCCAGCTTCCGGTTGGACGCGGTAGAGCCGACTCGACGACTGCCAGCAATTCTTCGGGCTCCTGCATTCGACCCACGCCGTACTCACCACGTGACGCGAGGTCGCCACTGTTCGGCTCGCAGATCATCACACCTCTGGACCTGAGCGTCTCGACATTCGCCACTACTGCAGGATCGCGGTACATCTTGTCGTTCATCGCGGGAGCGACGAGACGCGGAGCCGTGCAGGCGATGAACCCCGTGGTCAGCATCGAGTCGGCAAAACCTCCCGCGAGCTTCGCGAGCGTCCCTGCCGATGCGGGGGCAACGAGAAAGCAGTCAGCGTTACCGACGATTTCGAGGTGGCTGATCGGATCGTGATCAGGGCGCTTCTCTCCCGGGAATGTTCCTCCCGTGGGATCGGGGTCGAACTCACTGGTGAGGACCGGAGCGCCCGTGATTCCCTCGAATGTCGCCGCTCCAATGAAGCGGGACGCATTCGCAGACATCAAGACCCTGACACCGTGACCGGCTTTGGTGGCGAGTCGAACGAACTCGACCGCCTTGTAGGCAGCTATTCCTCCGCTCACCCCGAGCAGGATTCGTGACATGAGAGTCAGTCCTTGTATTCGAACTTGAGCTTGTCCGCAGCAAGCTCGTCAAGCGCAACCGACACGGAGCTGGAACCCTTGCTCTCTACCATCGGCGGCGTGTATTCGCCATAGGTCCCCTCGGCAAGCGAGTAGTAATAAGCGTTGATCTGCCGTGCCCTCTTGGCGGCGATGATCACGGTCGCGTAGTGCGAACCGGTTTTCTCGAGGAGCTTGTCTACGCGAGGTCTTGCCACAGAGCTTCAGTCTAGGGGTAACTCGGTCTGAACGAGCGCGATGAGCTCCTCCCGCGCAGTTTGCACGTCGTCGTTCACGATGACGTTCGGAAACTCCCCCTGCGCTGCCAGCTCTGTCTCGGCGGTATTCAGCCGTTGCTCGATGGCCTCGGGTGAGTCAGTACCCCGTCCCACGAGCCGGGACCGCAACGAAGCGGGATCCGGTGGGGCGATGAATATCTGGACCGCCTCGGGCATCGAGTCACGGATCTGTCTGGCGCCCTGGAGCTCGATCTCCAGAACTACGGATACCCCCGCCCTAAGCCGTGCGTCGACCTCGGAGCGCAGCGTCCCGTACTGATGGCCGCTGTAGGAAGCGTGCTCGAGGAACTCATCGGCCGCTACCCGCTCGCCGAACTCCGCCGAGGAAAGGAAGTGATAATCCCTGCCAGCTACCTCCCCCTCTCTGGGATCGCGCGTGGTCGCCGATACGGACAACTCGAGGCCGTCAGATCGATCGAGCAGGCCAGAGATCAGAGTGCCCTTCCCGACCCCTGACGGGCCGGTGATGACGAAGACCTTTCCAGCCGCGTCGGGCATCCAGCTAGCTCGGTCCTGCTGCGGACACGACGACCCGAGACGGTCTCAGCGGGTGAGCAGCGAGACGAGCTCTCCCCGCTGCCGTTCCGAGAGCCCACCGATGGTCTTGCTCGGAGAGATCCTGCACTGATTGAGCATCCGGTTCACCTTCACCCGGCCGAGCTTCGGTACCGCGAGCAGCAGGTCGAATACCTTCGCCGTCATGACGTACTCGGGGGGGTCGATCAGGAGAGTGTGAGCCCTGACCTTCCCAGCCTTCAGATCCCTTTTCAGCTGCGCCCGCTTGGTTCGAATGTGGTTCGCCCTCTTCAGGGCCTCCATCCGCTGATCCGGTGAGCGTTCTGGGGCCGAGGAGGATTGGGAACTGGATGCCATGACGGGCGATTATATGCCCGCGGAAATTTCTTGCGTTCAGGTGCGCCCCGCAGAGTCACTCACCCTGGTGACGCCGACCGAAATGTTGTAGGGGAAACCGCCGCCAGCGAAGTCACTCCCGGGCCACCATCCGACCTAAGGCCTTCGGGTCAGCCGAGATCCTCGAGTTCCCGGGCGATCCGGGAACCAGCCTCCGGGTCCCTGAAGTTCTCGGTCCCCACCGCGACCGCCGATGCCCCGGCCTCGAGGAACGACCTGGCGTCGGCTCCGCTCGAGACCCCACCCATGCCGATCACCGGAAGACCGACTGCATCTGCGACGGCTGAAACCTGAGCCAGAGCGAGATCCTTGATCGTCGGTCCCGACAGACCGCCCGACACCGCCCCGAGCCAGTGGCCGTCCCCGGCGGGAGAGAGGGGCGATGCCTTCAGGGTATTCACGAGAGAGAAGGCATCGGCTCCGGATGTCTCGGCAGCCATCGCAACCGGCACTGGATCGGCTCCCGGTGTCAGCTTCACGATCAGCGGCTTTTCGGTGAGCACCCGAAGAGCCGAGACGAGCGAGGCGCACTCGTCGGGCGACTCCCCCACGACGAGGCCGGACTTGACGTTGGGGCAGCTCACATTCAGTTCGATCGCAGCGACCTCCGACCTTTCGGAGATTGCCTGGACGAGTCCCGCGAACTCCTCGGCGCTGGTGGCCATCACCGAGACGATCAAAGGGACGGGGAGCGCTGCGAGTCGCGGCAGGTCCTTCTCCAGGAAGCCACCGAGACCCTTATTGGGCAAGCCGATCGAGTTGATCACACCGTCGGTCTCCTCCCAGAGTCTCGGCGGTGGGTTTCCCGGGCGAGGCTCGGGAGTGATGGTCTTGGAGACGAAAGCGGAGAAGGGGAACCGCTCGAGCAATATGTCGCCGAAGACGTCATGAGCGGCGATCGCATCGAAGGTGCCCGATCCGTTCAGAACGGGGTGCGCGAGCTCGATGCCGCAGAGGTCGACCCTGAGGTCCCGCGCCTCTATCACTGGACCTCGGCTCCTGCATCTGCCCGGGCGATCGTCGAGCCATCCACCACCGGACCATCGAGACAGAGCCGCATGTAACCGCCCTCACGCAGCGGGACAGCGCACCCGAAGCACGCTCCGTATCCGCAGCCCATGGGTGACTCGAGGGCGAGCTGACAAGCCACTCCGGCCTCCTCGCACATCACTCTGACCGCCTCCAGCATTGCGGGGGGTCCGCAGGAGTAGACGACCGCGGATCCTCGGTCGTCGCCGGCGAGCAACCTCTCGAGAAGATCGGTGACCCTTCCTCGGTGCCCAGCGTGACCGTCGTCGGTTGCGAGCTTGATCTCAGAGCAGTCGAAGAGATCTAAACCTCCGGCGTTATCGGCGTCTCGGTAGCCGAGGAGCACGCGACTCGGTACACCTAGCCGGATCAGGTTCCGTCTCAGCAGAGCTAGCGGAGCAACCCCTATCCCACCCCCGATGAGGATCGCGCCCTTTGCGCCCGCCGCCACTTCGTGGGGCGCAGCGAAGCCTCGCCCGAGCGGGCCCACGGCGAGCAGCGAACCCGCTCGGCCCCCACCCACCTCCTCGATCCGCTGTGTCCCCGGACCGACAGCATGGACGAGGAATCCCAGGGTGACACCATCTGCACCGACATCTACCGATGCAACCGAAAATGCCCGAGGCAGGTAGGGCCGACCGGACGAGCCCGGCCATTCACTCTCTGCCGAGAGCATGTAGAACTGACCCGCCATCGGGACGACTCCGCTCGGATCGAACACCTCTACCAAGCGATAAGCGCCTGACGCGGCGCTACCCACGACCTGCAGTGGCCGCCGACCGAACGGAGGCGCCGTGTAATCGCCGAGCGCCGTCTCAGGCATCCGAATCTTCGGCCGACACCATCGGAGTCCCGTCTCCAGGACCCCCGGTCACCCGATGCAGATCCTGGAGGGCGTAAACGGCCGGAGATCCTCCTCTCGATGCGAATATCGCCCGGGCTGCAGCCGATGCGCCGGTCATGGTGGTGACGCAGGGGACTCCCTTCCGGACAGCAGCGCTGCGGATCGCGTAGCCATCGGCTCGTGCGCCCGAGCCGGTCGGAGTGTTGATCACCAGATCGACTTCACCGCCCCGAATACAGTCGACTACGTTCGGAGAGCCTTGGCTGATCTTGCTTATCTCTCGTACCGGCACTCCCATTGCGCGTATCGACTGCGCGGTGCCCGGTGTCGCGAGTATCTCGAAGTCGAGGTCGTGGAATCGCGAGGCGAGCTGGGTAGCTGCAGGCTTGTCGGTATCGGTCACCGAGATGAACACCGTGCCATCGACGGGAAGAGCGGCCCCAGCGGCTGCCTGAGCCTTTCCGAACGCGGTCGGAAAGTCGTCCGCAACCCCCATGACCTCCCCGGTGCTGCGCATCTCGGGCCCGAGGAGGGCATCCGCGCCATCGAAGCGATTGAACGGGACGACGGCTTCCTTCACGCTCACATGTCCGGGGGGACCCGCTGGCAATGATTGGTCTGCGAGGGATTCCCCGAGCATCAGTCGGCATGCGATCTTCGCCAAGGGCGCACCAATCGCCTTCGAGACGAAGGGAACTGTCCTCGAGGCGCGCGGGTTGGCCTCGATCACGTAGAGGTCGCCGTTGCTGACGGCGTACTGGATATTGATCAAGCCGATGACCCCCAATTCGAGTGCGATCGACTCGGTGGTCTCGGAAATACGATCGAGCATCTCCTCGCCGAGGCTCATCGGAGGCAACACACAGGCCGAGTCGCCTGAATGGATGCCGGCTTCTTCGACGTGCTGCATCACCCCCGCGACGACACAGGTTTCGCCATCGCACAATGCGTCCACATCGACCTCGACGGCGTTTTCGAGGAACCGGTCGAGCAGGAGCGGGTGCTCCTGATCCGCCTTGACGTTGCGCTCCAGGTACGAGGACAGCGCCACGGGTGAGTAACAGATCTCCATCGCACGACCGCCTAGGACGTAGGAGGGCCTGACGAGCAGAGGAAACCCGACATCCTCGGAGATGGCTACTGCCTCCTCTGCGGAAAGAGCAGTGCCGTAAGGCGGGTGCGCGATATCTAGGCGCCTGAGCAGGGCACCGAAACGACCACGATCCTCGGCCAGGTCGATTGCATCTACAGGCGTCCCGAGTAGGTTGACCCCCGCATCCTCGAGCCCCCTTGCCAGCCTGAGTGGGGTCTGGCCCCCGAACTGGACTATCACGCCCTCGGGCTTCTCCCTCTCGATCACGGCCAAGGCATCATCGAGCGTGAGCGGCTCGAAGTAGAGACGGTCGGAGGTGTCGTAGTCGGTCGAAACCGTCTCGGGGTTGCAGTTGATCATCACCGCATCCCGCCCCGACTCATGGACGGTCTGCGCGGCGTGGACGCAGCAGTAGTCGAACTCGATCCCCTGGCCGATTCGATTCGGACCAGCCCCGAGGATCACCACCGATGCACGGCTACCCCTCCTTACCTCCTCCTCTACCGCTCTGTCGGAACCCCTTCCTGCCGGACGCTCGAGCGCCGAGTAGTAGTAGGGAGTCTCGGCCTCGAACTCGGCTGCACAGGTATCCACCGACTTGAATGTGAGGGCGAGATCGTCATCGGCATCCGGGGTCTCTCCCGACAGCACCTCCTCCTTGATCTCGGCGAGGAACCAAGGGTCGATCATCGTCGCCGCATGGATCCGCGAATCGTCGATACCGCGACCGAACGCTTCATCCAGGAGGTCGAAGCGCTCGGCCGACGGAGTGGCGAGACGCTCTACGAGTTCGTCGTCGGTGCAATCGGTATCGGCAGGGGAATCGAGCTCTCGTGACCGCATCGCCTTCGCGTACGACTCTCGGAAGGTCCGTCCGATCGCCATGACCTCTCCGACCGACTTCATGTGCGTGGTGAGCGTGCTGTCAGCTCCCGGAAACTTCTCGAATGCGAACCGGGGCATCTTCGTCACCACGTAGTCGATCGTGGGTTCGAACGAAGCCGGCGTCGCACGCGTGATGTCGTTCGGGATCTCGTCGAGCGTGTAGCCGACCGCAAGCTTGGCGGCAATCTTCGCGATGGGGAAACCCGTGGCCTTCGAGGCCAGGGCTGAAGACCGGGACACCCTCGGATTCATCTCGATGACCACGATCTCACCGCTGTCGGGATTGACAGCGAACTGGACGTTGGATCCACCCGTCTCTACTCCAACGGCACGAATCACCTTGATCGCCTGATCGCGCAGGTCCTGATAGACCGGATCCGGAAGTGTCTGGGCCGGGGCGACCGTGACCGAATCGCCCGTGTGGACTCCCATCGGGTCGATGTTCTCGATCGAACAGATGATCACCACGTTGTCGTTACAGTCGCGCATCACCTCGAGCTCGTATTCACCCCAGCCGATTACCGACTCCTCGACCAGGACTTGGGTGATCGGACTGGCTGCAAGCCCTTCCGAAACGATCTGCGCGAGTTCGGTCTCTGAATAGGCGACTCCCCCGCCCTGACCTCCGAGCGTGAAGGCGGGCCGGATGATCGCCGGCAGCTTGATCTCTCCTTGCGCCAGCCCTGCCTCGGCTTCGCCGACGGAGGTGATGATCTTGGACCACGGCATACGCAGACCGGCACCGTCCATGGTCTCGCGGAAGGCCTCGCGGTCCTCCGCCCTGTGGATGGCGTCGTAATCGGCTCCGATCAGTTCAACTCCATGCCGCTGGAGCACACCCTCGTCGTGCAGGCTCTTCGCGAGGTTCAATGCGGTTTGGCCACCCAACGTCGGGAGTAGAGCGTCCGGACGCTCACGCTCGATTATCTGCTCGAGTGGTCCCGGCAGCAAGGGCTCGAGATAGGTCCGGTCGGAGAGCTCTGGGTCGGTCATGATCGTGGCGGGGTTCGAATTGACCAACACCACCTCGAAGCCCTCCTCGCGCAGGACCTTGCAAGCCTGGGCTCCCGAGTAGTCGAATTCGGCCGCCTGACCGATCACGATCGGTCCAGAGCCGATCAGGAGGATCTTCTCGATGTCGTCTCTCCGTGGCATCGCTCAGGACGCCATTTCGAGGAAGCGGTCGAACAGGTGGCGTGCATCGTGAGGCCCCGGCCCGGCCTCGGGGTGGTACTGAACGGCCATCGCCGACGCGTCGCGGAGCCGCAAGCCCTCGACGGTGCGGTCGTAGAGGTTCAAGTGGGTCAGTTCCGCATCACCGAAGTCGGTCGGCCAGACCACTGGGTCGTCTTGCTCGAAACGCTCCTCACCACCCGGACCGGCAACCGCGAAGCCGTGGTTCTGTGAGGTGATCTCGATCCGACCGGTCTCGAGATCCTTGACCGGATGATTCGCGCCACGGTGGCCGAAGGGAAGCTTGAAGGTCTCCAGACCTACCGCCCTGCATAGGAGTTGGTGTCCAAGACAGATCCCGACCACCGGCTTACGTCCGATCAGGTCACGAACCGTTCCAGTCACGTACTCGAGGGCCGAAGGATCCCCCGGCCCGTTGGCGAGGAAGACGAGGTCCGGATCTCTCGAGAGGACCTCATCGACCGAACTGCTGCATGGGAGCAGGGTCAGGCGACAGTCCCGCTTCCGGAACTCCTTCAGGATCGATTGCTTGATCCCCGTGTCCAATGCCACTACGTGTGGCCCGCCGCCGGGTACCTCGACCGGTTCCGACGGAGTCACCTCGCGGGCGAAGTCCGCCCCGGCCATCCCAGGCTCACCCGAGACTCGATCAGTTGCTTCGCCTTCGGTTGTCTCGTGGCCGAATATCCCGCCGCGCATCGCACCTCGATCCCTGAGGTGCCTGACCAGAGCGCGAGTATCCACGCCTTCGATCGCAGCTACGCCGCAGTCACGGAGCCAGTCGACCCAGCCCATCTCGGCGGTAGCGGCGCTCTCTGAGTTCTTCGCCTCCCGCATGATGACCCCGCGGGCATGGACCCTGTCGGACTCCATCGCAGCCTGAGAGACGCCGTAGTTACCGATTAGTGGGTAGGTGAAGGTGATCAGTTGACCGGCGTAAGAGGGGTCCGAGACCGACTCCTGATAGCCGGTCATCGAGGTGTTGAACACCACCTCGCCGAGCGCAGCGGAGTCGGCTCCGCATACGAATCCATCGAATCGGCGGCCGTCCTCCAGCAGAAGGTATCCGGCCCGCCGCTCCATCTCAGGCACCGGGTGCGAACTCGAGGATCATCTTCTGGACGCTCTTGAACTCCGGAGTTCCTGCCTCTCCGAGCAACTCGAACATCGAGGCCTCGACACTCGATGCGACAGCGCCGGCTTCCGTCATCCTCCTCAGCCCGACATCGCGATCGGAGGCCGAGCGTGATCCGACGGCGTCTTCGACTACACGAACATCCAGTCCCTTGGAGAGGAGGTCGACGGCAGTCTGGGCTACGCACACGTGGCTCTCGACTCCACAGAGGACGATCTGGTCCCGGCCGGACAGGTCGAAGCCCTCTGCCCCGGTAGCGGAGAACCGGGTCTTCTCGAGCGGAGAAGCCTCGGCGGGCAAGACGGATGAAACCTCGGCGACCGTTTCACCGAGACCCTTCGGATACTGCTCGGTGCAGATGACGGGTACCCCCATCTCCACCGCTCCCCGGACCAAGGTCGCGGAGGCCTCGGCTATGCGATCGAAACCGGGAACCGCCTTCCGGAAAGCCTCCTGGACGTCCACCACCAACAGGGCGGTGCGCTCCCTCGACAACAGGTCGCCGGCGCTCATTCGGCCACCGCCATAGCGAACGCTCGGTGCCTGTAGGCCACCTGTCCCGCAGCAACCGTCATCAGGACGCGACCGGTGAGTTTTCTGCCTGCGAAGCAACTGTTGGTGGAACGGCTCTCATAGCCATCCTCTCCAACTGTCCAGACATCCGCTGGATCGACCAGCACGAGATCGGCATTGCTGCCCGTCTCCATCCTGGGCGCATCGACCCCGAACGCCTCACCCCCGCAAGTCATGGCCTCGACCAAACGTCCTAGCTCCAGGGTCCCTGGCAGGACGAGCTCGGAGTAGAGGACCGAAAACGCGGTCTCCAGACCGGTGACACCCATCGCCGCCTGCTCGAATGGAACCTCCTTGTCCTCGGCGGCATGTGGTGCGTGGTCGGTCGCGACGCAGTCGATCGTGCCGTCACGGAGGCCCTCGACGAGGCTCCGCCGGTCGTCCTCTGTGCGAAGCGGAGGATTCATCTTGAAGTGGGCATCGAGGCCACGAACCTCCCCATCGGTCAACAGGAGATGGTGCGGAGTCACCTCACAGGTGACCTTGGTTCCGGCCTCCTTCGCACGTTTGATCGCCTCGACCGACGCCCGTGCAGAGAGGTGCTGGATCTGGATCCGCGCATCCTCGTAGAGGGCTATCTCGCAGTCGCGGGAGATGATCGCCGACTCTGAAACCGACGGAATACCCTCCATCCCGAGCAACGCGGAGACCGCACCCTCGTTCATCACTCCCGAGCCCGACAGATCCGGGGCCTCCTCGTGCAGAGCGAAGGTCCCGCCGACCAGTCGCTGGTACTGGAGGGCACGCCTCAGCACCCCGCCGTCCGCGATCGGAAGACCATCGTCCGAGAATCCGATCGCTCCGACCTCACGCATCTCTGCCATCTCGGCCAACTCCTCGCCTCGCATCCCCTTGGTCACACAACCCACGAATCCGGTGGGGATGCAGCACTCCTTCTCGGCCCGCTCGATCACGGAACCCAGGACCGATGCGCTGTCTACCGGAGGTTCGGTGTTCGCCATGGCGATGACCGCGCAGTAGCCACCCGCTGCTGCCGCGCGAGTGCCGGTTACGAGGTCCTCCTTGTTCTCTTGGCCCGGCGTCCTGAAGTGGACGTGAGGGTCGACGAACGCGGGCATCAGGAGCAGACCGGTGCAGTCGACCACCTCTGCGCCCTCCGAAGATCCAGCCGGCCGGGCATCGCCGATCGAGGAGATGCATCCGGCCTCGACCGTCAAGTCAGAGATCTGATCCAACCCACTCCGCGGGTCGAACAGCCTCGCGCCACGGAACTGCAGGGGCTTGGTCTCTCCCGGCCTCTGGAACAGACGTGGATTGCTCATGCGGGCTGACCTATTCGGGGTGGCTCGCTGACCGGCTCACTGTCGTCAGATCCCTTGCCGGCAAGGAGTTCGTAGAGGATCGCCATGCGTACGAACAAGCCGCTCTCCACCTGCTCGGTGATCAGGGACTGAGGCGAATCGATCACCTCCGAGGAGAGTTCCACCCCCCGGTTGACCGGGCCGGGGTGCATCAACAACTGTCGTGGCAGCAACCTGCGTGAATCGATCTGGTATTCGGCGGCGTACTCTCGGAGGGACGGGATCAGGCTCTGGCTCATCCGCTCCTTCTGCATCCTCAGTGCGTAGATCACGTCAGCCTGCTCGATACCCTCGAGCGAGTCGGCGGTCTCGCAGCCCAGCGCCCGATCTATCTCGCGCGGAAGCAGTGTCGGCGGTCCACACAGCGTGACCTCTGCACCAACCTTGCCGAATGCAAGCGCGCAAGAGCGCGCCACTCGGCTGTGCGCCACATCGCCGACGATCCAGATCTTCCTGCCGTCGAGCGAATCGAAGTGACGGCGGAGGGTATAGACATCGAGCAGCGCCTGGCTCGGGTGCTCGTGCTTGCCGTCACCAGCATTGATCACGGACGCGTCGGTCCACTGAGCCACGAGGCGTGACGCACCCGCCTGAGCCGAACGGATCACGATCGCTGCGGGGTCGTAGGCAGTCAGCGTCGCGACGGTGTCTTTCAGTGACTCCCCCTTCTCGACCGACGATCCCTGCGCTTTGATCGAGACCACATCGGCCGACAGTCTCTTTGCGGCCAGTTCGAACGACGACAGGGTTCTGGTACTGGGCTCGAGGAAGAGGTTGACCACGGTTCGCCCTCGCAGCGTCGGGACCTTCTTGATGTCCCTGCGACCGACCTCGGCGAGGCCTTCGGCCCGCGCGAGGATCCGCTCGATCTGCTCCCGGTCGAGGTCTTCGATACCGAGCAGGTGCTGCATCTAGGAGCCACCTCCATTGCCCGCCGCTACTCCGGCGGACACGGTGACCTCATCGACTCCGTCGATCTCAGTGAGATGCACGTTGACTCTTTCGTGGGTCGAGGTCGGGAGGTTCTTCCCGACGTAATCGGGACGGATCGGGATCTCACGGTGGCCGCGGTCCACCAACACCGCGAGCTGGACCCGCTCGGGCCTTCCGTAGTCGAAAAGAGCGTCGATCGCTGCGCGCACCGTCCTGCCTGTGAAGAGGACGTCATCGACCAGGACCACCGTCCTACCCGCGGGGTCGAAGTCGAGATGGGTCGCATGAACCACCGGCGCTTCCCTTGAGCCACGCCGCTCGAGGTCATCCCGATAGAAGGAGATGTCCAGATCCCCCAGCGGCACCGCCTCATGGTTCAAGTCCGAGATGAGTGCGTGGAGTCGATTGGCCAGAACCGCCCCACGAGTGTGTATCCCAACTACGGCGAGATTCCCGCCATCGGGATTCTTCTCGACTACCTCATGCGCGACGCGAGTAA
>CAIUSP010000089.1 GCA_903901855.1 uncultured bacterium
GCGTACTGGAACTCGGTCTCGCCATCCCACAGGACCCTTTCCCCCGGTCCTTCCGCCTTCACGTTGCCTGCGGGCAGTAGTGCCAGCAATCCGATCAGAACAGGCAGAGCGACATAGCGCCAGCCCAGGCCGAGGGTGGCAACGACCCCGAGCAACACCGCGAACAACAGAAAGCTGAGACGGGTCCCGAAGAACGGGATCGCGACCAACGCGGCGAACATGGTCCCGCTGAGCGACCCGACGGTCGAGACGGCGGAGAGCCGGCCGGCCACCGACCCCGTGTGATCGACATCGGGTACCGCCAACCGGACCGCGTATGGAGAGCACGCGCCGAGCAGGATCACCGGGACGGCGATCAGCAGCAGAACTCCGAGCAGCGATCCGACGAACGCGCCGGCGGCGATCTGATCTAGCGCTCCAACCGCCACATCGAACAGGGGCCTCGCGGCGAGCGGGATCAGCGCCACGAGCAGGGCGGCCAGCGCGATGATCCAGCAGAGCCCCCTGAGGTGAGGGTGGCGGTCGGCGAACCGACCCCCAAGCCAATAGCCAACCGAGAGGGAGACGAGCACGACTCCGATCGTGTTGGCCCAGATGATCGTGGAGGCGCCGAAGAAGGGCGCGATCAGCCGCGCCGCTGCGATCTCGGCTCCGAGAGTCGAGAATCCGACCACGAACGCGAGCAAGTAGAGGAACCGCACGCTTGCACCCTCGGCTTCGATCTCCGGACGGGCGCTGCGGGAGGAACTCAAGGTGCGTCACCCCGCAGACGATCCTCCAGCCTCTTCGAGCTTCCGGCAGCAACTGCTCGCTCCGCACGCTCGACATCCAACTCGACCCCTTCCCGGTCCGCGAGGTCGAGCAGGCGCTGCCTTTCCGTGTCCTGTCGTGCCCACTCGAGGAACAGCCATGCGAGTACCGCGAAGGTAACCAGACCCTGCTCGGTCAGCATGATGGTGCCGGCCGTTCCCTGATCTGCAAGGGCACCGATGCCCCAATACTCGCGCCCTTCGGAATACACCGGGTAGAAGTCGGTATCGGCCCAGAGGAAGACGTTCCCGAGCACCGTCCCCAGCAGTCTCACCGCGATCAGGTAACCGATCTTCGCCGGCAGGTTGAACCATGTGGGCTTGGGAAGAGGTCCGAACAGGGGCATCCACATCAGGACGCCGAAACCCACGAAACAGAGATGCTGCAGGACATGGAGAGATGGACTCGCGAGTACACCCTCGTAGAGAGCCGGGAGGTGCCAGACGTATAGGTTCAGTCCCCACAGAGGCAGAGCGACGAACGGGTGCGCGAGGAACCGGAGCTTCGAGAAGAACTCGATCGCGAGGATCGGCTGCAAGAGGGGTCCGGTGAGGCCGAGAACGATGAGCAGGGCGGCTACGTCTCCGATCACCAAGTGCTGGATCATGTGTGCGAGCAGCAGTTCCTCGCTGATGTGATCCAATGGTGAGACGTAGGCGGCAATGATCAGGATCAGCCCGGTGAGGAAGCACACGAGGCGCCAAGTGGGTACCGGAGTACCCCGGGCGGCCAACGTTGCTGCGCGTCGCAGATACATGAACGCCAGCACCACCACACCGGTGGCTTGGAGCGGCGCGAGTATCGGTCCGCCTACGTGGGCTAGAGGAAATTCCATCTGCTCACCGGTCAGGCTACCGAGGACCATTCATCTACCCCCGGTCGAAGAAGGTGGACGACGGGGAACAACTTCTTAACAAGCCGGATACCTTGCGAGCCTACGCTTGTGTCCGGAACATGAGGAAGCAAAAGGGCAGTAGATGACGACGAAGCGCGTGGCGATCAACGGTTTCGGGCGTATCGGGAGGCTCGTTCTGAGGGCCGTCTGGGACTCACCACACCTCGAGATCGTGCAGGTGAACGAGATTGCCGGCAACGTCGAAAGCGCCGCGCACTTGCTCGAGTTCGACTCTGTTCACGGCCGTTGGTCACGGGAAATAGAGGTGGAAACGGGCGGTTTCAGCGTCAGCGGGCAGACCATTACTTTCACCCAAGACGCTGAACCGGGGTTGGCTCCGTGGGACGAACTCGACGTAGACCTGGTGATCGAGGCCACGGGAGAATTCCGAACCGAAAGCAGCCTCCAGCCCTATTTCGAGAAGGGGGTCAAGAAGGTGCTGGTCGCCGCGCCTATTCGCGGAGATCGAACCCACTCGATCGACATCGTGGTCGGCGTCAACGATGACGCCTACGAGCCTGAGCGGCATACGGTCGTCACAGCAGCATCCTGCACCACCAACTGCCTGGCTCCGGTGGTGGACGTCCTCCAGAGCGCGATAGGGATCGAACGGGGATCGATCACCACTTTGCACGACATGACCAACACGCAGGTCACTGTGGATCGAGCACATAAGGACCTGCGTCGGGCACGCGCCGCCAGCGCTTCGCTGATTCCGACCAGCACGGGATCGGCGACGGCAATCGGGAGGATCTTCCCTGATCTCGAGGGCAAGCTGGACGGACTCGCCGTGCGGGTCCCGATGCTCAACGCATCGCTCACGGATTGCGTCTTCGAGATGAAGCGTCCGACGACGGTGGAAGAGGTCAACCGCCTATTCGAGGCGGCTGCGGACGGCAGTCATGAGGGAATTCTCGGCTACGAAGAAAGGCCCCTGGTATCGGTGGACTACCGGACCGACCCCAGGTCCGGAATCGTCGATGCTCTCTCGACCAAGGTCACCGACGAGACACAGGTCAAGGTCCTCGCCTGGTACGACAACGAGTGGGGTTACGCGAACCGGCTCGCGGAGTTGACCGAGCTCGTCGCCAGCTCGATCGAGGACGACTAAACAGTGAGCGGAAAGCGGGCATCCCTCGACTTGCGGAACTACTCGCTGGTCACCGCCGCCTACTGGACCGACACGCTCGCCGACGGTGCTAGCCGGATCCTCGTCCTCTTCTTCTTCTATCAGCTGGGCTACACCCCGTTCGAGCTTGCGACCGTCTTCGCCTTCTA
>CAIUSP010000090.1 GCA_903901855.1 uncultured bacterium
CGATGCTCTTCGACATCGAATCACTCCGTTGGGATCCGGAGCTGTGCTCTTTGCTCGGGATAGATCCGGCGTCCATGCCCGAGGCCCTCCCGTCCAGTTATCGCTACGGCACCACCGGAGAGTTCGGGGGTGAGGTGCCAGTCTCGGGTGTTGCAGGCGATCAGCAGGCCGCATTGTTCGGACAAGCCTGTCACCGCCGTGGCGAGGCCAAGAACACCTATGGAACCGGGAGCTTCGTGCTGTTGAACGCCGGGGACACCCCGCCGGCTCCCGAGGAGGGGCTGCTCTCGACCGTGGCCTGGGGCATCGGCGACGAGGTCACCTATGCGCTCGAGGCATCGGTCTTCGTCACCGGAGCCGCGGTGCAGTGGCTGCGTGACGGGCTCGGACTGATCGCCGATGCCTCCGAGACCGAGTCGCTCGCAGCGTCACTCGAGAGCAACGACGATGTCTACTTCGTCCCTGCCCTGACGGGGCTCGGATCGCCGTACTGGGATCCGCGGGCCAGGGGAACGATCGTCGGTCTGACAAGGGGGACCACCAGAGCGCATCTGGCTCGTGCGGCTCTGGAGGGAATCGCCTATCAAGTGACCGAGGCAGTGCGGGCGCAGGAGAAGGCTGCAGGCAGTGCCCTCCCCTCGCTCAAAGCCGACGGAGGTGCGGTCGCCAACCGTTGGCTGATGCAGTTCCAGGCAGACCTGCTCGGCGTGCCCGTGGTGGTTTCGGAGGTGGCGGAGACGACTGCGCTCGGCGCTGCCTACCTCGCGGGCATCGAGACAGGAATCTGGGATCTCGAGCAGGTCGGATCGCTCTGGCGCTCGGCGGCGACCTTCGAACCCTCGATGTCTGCCGGTGAGAGTCAGCGGCTCCTCGACCGCTGGGCAGAGGCGGTAGAGCGTTCCAGGGGTTGGGCGGGCGATACTGGTTCGGAGAGTTCCGGATGAGCGAAGCCAAACTCAAACCACAGGTCTACAAAGACCCCCGACCGGCCGAGTACTTCGAGGCCTACCATCGCCGAGCCCGCAGGGCACGGGGCTACGGCGCCACCTACGCGTTCGTCCGCTTCCTGATGACCCCGTTGACCCTCCTCTTCTATCGACTCCGGTCGATCGGGATGGAGCACGTGCCGGTCGAGGGTCCGGTGGTCCTCGCCTGCAATCACTTCAGTCAGCTCGACCATTTCTTCGCCGGCGTGCGTCTGCGGCGCTACATCCAGTTCATGGCGAAGTCACAGCTGTTCAAGCCGCCCCTCTCCTTCATCTTCACCCACGGTGGGGTTTTCCCGGTTCGCCGCGGATACGACGACCAGGAGGCCTTCATCACGGCCAAGACGATCCTCGGTAAGGATGGACTGGTGCTGATCTATTGCGAGGGCGGTCGCTCTCGAACGGGTGAGCTCGGTGAGCCCAAGCGGGGAGTGGGGAAGGTCGCGCTCGATTCGGGGGCGCCGGTGGTTCCGGTGGCGATCCATGGTTCGGCTGGTGCGCGCAATTGGACTCGGCTGAGATTCCCGAGGGTCACCGTGGAATACGGGGAGCCCATGCACTTCGAGGCCGTCTCCGACTCGACTCGGGAGCAACAAGACGAGGTCGCCCACGCGATCTTCGATCAGGTCAAGGCGCTCTACGCCGGGCTCGACACTCAGTCTGCGTAGCGCGGTTCCAGCTGCTTCCAGAAGCCTCCGTCATGACCCGGCACGACCACCGTGTACGGGTACTCGCGACGGAGCTCCTGGATCTCCCAGAGACTCCTCCCCCACGAGTGCCGGTCGGGCACCCGCCAGGGCTCGGCTAGACCCTCCATCTGACGCCAGTTGAAGACGGCGTCGCCCGCGATCACGAAATCGCGTTGTGCCAGCCTGCAGACGACCGACTGGTGTCCGAGAGAGTGTCCGGGCGTGAAGGCGATCCGGATCGAACCGTCACCGAACAGGTCGAAGGTCCGCGCAAGGGGTCCGTACGAGACCACCATCTCCGAATGGTCGAAGTCGATGGTCCGGTAGTCGAAGGCGAAGTCGTACTGGCTCGGTTCGTACCCCTGGATCTGCGGGAATCTCGGCTCGGTCGCCGCCTCCCACTCAGCCGAGCTGACCACGAAGGTCGCATTGGGGAACTCCGAGATCGCCGACGCGTGGTCGAGGTGCATATGTGTCAGCACCACGACTCGCACGTGATCGGGCTGGACGCCCCGCGCGCGCAGCTGCGACGGCACGTCCATTCCCCGCTCGAGATCGAAGTACCTGCCCATCAACCTCCCGAGGCTCTGGTTGGGGTCCGATGCCGCCGAGGGGTGTAGTCCGGTGTCCACCAGAACGAGCCCGGCGGTGGGGTGCCTGATCAGGAACGCCGGGATCGGCACCGTCTCCCACTGGTCCTTCGGCACACCTATGCCTGCGGCCCGTTTGGCGGCCGTGAGCTTGGACCCCTGCCGCTCGCCGAAGCCCGGGGGCATCGTTGCGGTTCCTGCCTCGAGCGGCTCCACCACCACGCTCGCTCCCTCGCTGCCACCCGGCAGCGGGCCACCAAGAGGTGTCGCCTGAGCGCTGACTCCCATCGTCCGAAGGCTAGTCGCACCGCCTGTCGCACTTCGACTCATCCCGTCAGGTCAATATCCTCGCCCCGTGACCGATTCGGCCGAGTCAGCGATCTTTCGAGTAGGGCTGCTCGAAGGGCAGGTGTGCGTTGTTTCGGGAGCTGGGACCGGCCTCGGCCGCGAGGCATCTCTCGAGTTGATGCGACTCGGTGCCACCGTGGTCGGTTGTGGACGCCGCGAGGAGCCGCTCGAAGGCACGGCCGAGGCTGCGACCGGTCTCCCCGGAGCCTTCGAACACGAAACCCTCGACATTCGGGACGAAGAGGCGGTGGAAGCCTTCTTCGACCGCATCGTCGAGCGACATCCGAGGATCGATCTCCTCTTGAACAACGCCGGTGGTCAGTTCCTCGGCCCAGCCGAGACGATCACCCCGAAGGGCTTTCGCACCGTGACCGAACTGAACGTGCAAGGCACTTGGCTGATGACCCACGCGGCTGCCACCAAGGCGTTCATCCCGCAAGGGAAGGGCAAGGTGGTCAGCGTGACCATCTCTCCCCATCACGGGATGCCGGGAATGGCTCACTCGGGCGCTGCGCGGGCCGGGGTCGAGAACCTCACCCGCACTCTCTCGGTCGAGTGGGCGCGCCACGGGATCCGTCTGGTCGCGATCGCTGCAGGTCAGTTCGACACCGAGACTCTTCGCACCAAGTACCCCCAGCAGATCGTCGATCAGGTAGCGGGCACGATCCCACTCGGGAGGATGGGCACCGAGAGCGAGTTCGCTTGGATGGTCGCCTACCTGGCCTCTCCAGCCGGTGACTTCCACTCCGGCAGCGTGATCACCATCGACGGAGCCCGCGACAACTGGTTCGGCTCTTGGCCCCCGGGTGCCGCCACCGACGAGGGCGGAGAGCCACTCGCAGAGGAGCGGTGAGCGCGGGTCGGTCCGATTCCGGCGCGGTCTGCCTCGTCGCCCCGGACTCGTTCAAGGGGACGATGTCTGCTGAAGAGGTGGCTGACGCGATGGCAGCAGGCGTCACCGAGGCAGGCTTCCCGGCTCTCCGGATGCCGCTGGCCGACGGGGGAGAGGGGACGACTCGGGTACTCGGCGAGGCGCTTGGAGGCGAGTTCCACAGTGCAGAGGTCGGTGATCCACTCGGCCGGCCGATCGCTGCCGAATTCTGCCTCTTGCCTGATGGTCGAGCGGTGGTGGAGGTGGCGGCGGCCAGTGGCCTGACCCTCACAGACCAGTCGGAGCGCGATTCGCTCCAAGCCAGTACTCGCGGCACCGGTGAACTGATCGCGGCAGCAGTAGGAGCCGGAGCGAGCGAGGTGCTCCTCGCGGCTGGAGGCTCGGCCACCACCGACGGCGGCGCCGGTGCTGGCGCGGCGCTACGCGATGCCGGGTTGGCTGACGTTCCGCCCAGGATCACCGTCTTGTGCGATGTCACCACCGCGTGGGAGGACTCACCTCGCATCTTCGCTCCGCAGAAGGGTGCAAACAGCGAGCAGGTGGACGAGCTGGAGACACGCCTCTCCGAACTGGCGGAGGGGATGCCCAAGGATCCGCACGGGGTTGCGATGACTGGTGCAGCCGGCGGTCTGGCCGGTGGTCTGTGGGCGTGGTTCGGTGCGGAGCTCGCGCCGGGAGCATCGAAGGTCCTGGACCTCCTCGGCTTCGACCAGGCCCTCGCTGATGCCATCTGTGTGATCACGGGTGAGGGTCGTCTCGATACCAGCACCCGCGAGGGCAAGTTGGTGGCCGAGGTGGCCGAGCGCAGCCACCAGGCAGGCATTCCGTGCCTGGCCGTGGTGGGGGAGTTGGCGCTCGCTCCGGCTGAGACCGATGGCCTCGGTTTGGTTGGAGTGCGCGAGGGCGGCAATCCCGGCGAGATAAGCGCCAGCGCTCGTCAGTTGGTCGAGGCGGTTTTGTAGAGCAAGCGGCATCCCCTGCCAGGAGGGAATCAGGGAATCAGCACCCAGAGAAGAGAAACGGGCCCGCTTGCGCG
>CAIUSP010000091.1 GCA_903901855.1 uncultured bacterium
AAGTACTTCTGGGCGACGATGTTGGTGGCGTTCTGGGTCCAGGTCTTCGGGAACTCGACCTGACGCTGCTCGAAGGCGGGGTCGGCGGGATCGCCGATGATCGCGTCGCGCATCTCCCATTCGATCTCGTCGAAGGGGTGGGTGCCATCGGTGGAGAATCTCCGTTCGATGGCCAGGCCCTCGTTGGTTGCTGTGTTCTGGGACTTCGAAGCTGCCCTGGCCATTTGTTTTCTCCTCTCGATAGATGCCTGGGTGGGCCGATCAATATCCCGCCTGAGCCGGACGTAAAAGTTCTTTAAAGGGAGAGGGATTGCAGGCTCTCGGCCCGTTCCCTCGTCTTCGGTTTTCGAATCTAGCGACCCCGGGGCGTCGGCCGACTATCTTTCGAAGAACCTTGACGCAATTTGGAGATTCTCCCGAGCAAATCCCCGATCCGGTCACCGGTCCGGTGAGAGCCGCTCGAGAGGCCGCCGAGGCAGCTGGCGAGAAAATCGCAGACGCTGCCGAGACCGCCGGAGACCGGATCGTAGAGGCGGCCGGTGAAGCGAGCGAGCGGATCTCCGATGCAGCCGGCGTCGCAGGCGAGAAGTTCTCCGAAGCGACCGAGGCCGCTCGAGAGGCCGCCAGCGAGGCCGGGGAGAAGATCGCAGATGCGATCGCGGCCGCCAAGCCGAGCCTTCGCGGTGTCTCCCATACCTGGGCTTTCTTCGCTTTCCTGATCGCCGGTGTGATCCTGCTCGTGTTTGCGGCCCCGGGTGAGCCTCGGCTCGCGATCGGGATCTACGTCCTCGGCTTGCTGGGTCTGTTCGGTGTCAGCACCGTCTATCACCGGGTGGACTGGAAGAGGCCATCCGCCCGTCAGTGGATGCGTCGACTCGACCACACGATGATCCTCGTATTCATCGCCGCCACCTACACGCCATTCGCTCTCTTGGTTCTCGAAGGTCGCTCGGCGATGGTGGTGCTGATCGTCCTTTGGGCGATCGCGCTGGCCGGGGTTCTGTTCAACCTCGTCTGGATCAACGCACCGAAGGTGCTCAGGGTCGTGATCTACGTCAGCGTCGGGGTCGCGGCGGCGATCCCCTTTCCGGAGATGGCTTCCTCTCTCGGGGTCGGTGGCACGACTCTGCTGCTCGCCGGGGGAGTGCTCTACCTGATCGGCGCGGTCATCTACGCCGCCAAGCGGCCCAACCCGCGACCGGGGGTGTTCGGGTACCACGAGGTCTTCCATCTGCTCGTGATCGCGGCGGCGATCCTCCAGTTCGCGGCGATTGCCGGATTCGTCGTTCCGAGCGCCTGAGGCGTCCACCCATCCGTGCCCCCTACATATAGGGCGCCTTATAGGCTCATCCCTGTGACCGTTTCCGTCGTCTGGTTCAGGCGTGATCTCAGAGTCGCCGACCATCCTGCCCTGACCGCAGCCGTAGAGCGCGGGGAGGCCGCTGCGGTCTTCTGCCTCGATGATCGCCTGATCCATGGTCGATTCGCCTCGGGTCCGCGAACTCAGTTCATGCTGGAGTGTCTCGGCGAATTGCGCGCCTCGCTGGAGGAGATCGGAACCACCCTGCATCTGCTCGAGGGGCGCCCCGAAAAGCAGATCCCCGAGTTCGTCGAGATGATCGGCGCAACTGAATTGCACTTCTCGCGTGACCTCACCCCGTTTGCGAGGAAGCGAGGTGAACAGGTACGCGATGCGCTGGAGGGAACGGGCGTCGAGATGGTCGCCCACGACGGAACTGACACGGTCGATGTCCGTCCGATCGCGACCCAGAAGGGCAAGCCGTACACGGTGTTCACGCCGTTCTTCCGGAACTGGGAGAAGGTGCCGCGCCGCGAGGTCCTGCCCGTCCCGAAGGAGGCAGTGCAGCCCGCGGACGCCCCTAAGCCCGCTCCGATCCCGACGCTCGCCGACCTGAAGCTGGAGCAGACCCTGGGGGACCCTCCGGTCGGTGGCGAGAAGGAGGCGCATCGTCTGTTCGAGAGATTCCTATCCGACGGCGTCGACCGCTACACCGAGATCCACGATGCCCTCGGGCAGGACCTGACCTCCCGGCTCTCACCCCATCTGCATTTCGGAACGATCTCGCCGCGTCAGATCGAGGAGGCCCTTCCTCAGGGAGAGGGTCCGGAAGGGTTCCGCAGGCAGCTCTGCTGGCGCGACTTCTACTCACACGTCCTCTACCACTTCCCTGACAACCGAACGACCGAGTTCCAACAGCGCTACCGGAAGGGCTTCGGTTGGTCGAGGAACGCGAAGGCGTTCGCCGCCTGGGCAGAAGGCCGCACCGGCTTTCCTCTGGTCGACGCGGGCATGCGCCAACTGCTCAGGGAGGGCTGGATGCACAACCGAGCCCGGCTGGTGGTCGGATCATTCCTGACCAAGGATCTCGGCATCGATTGGCGGATGGGAGAGGAGCACTTCATGCGCTACCTGGTCGATGGGGACGAGGCCAACAACAACGGCAACTGGCAGTGGATCGCGTCGGTGGGAACCGATCCTCAACCGGCCTTCAAGCGCATCTTCAATCCGGCGCTGCATCAGGAGCGTTACGACCCCGAAGGGACCTACGTCCGGCGCTTCGTGCCGGAGCTGGCGGATGTCCCCGACAAGTTCCTGGCCGAGCCCGCGCGGATGTCGGTCGAGGAGCAGGAGGCTTGCGGGTGCGTGATCGGTCGTGATTATCCGGAGCCGATGGTCGACCACAAGAAGGCGCGCGAGGAAGCTTTGGAGCGCTACCGCGCAGCCAAGGAGAGGGAGTCGAGCGCCTAAAAGGTCAGGCGCTGGCTACGGCAGCGGCGTGCTTCTCTTTCGCCGCCTCGATGATCGAGTCGATCTCGCCCCGGTTGCCGGCACGCATCAGCTCGATCGGATCGGGATCGCCATTGACGATCTCCTCGAAGAATGCCTTCCGGTCCTGATAGGTCGGAAGTGTGGACTTGGCCCAGCCGCGTGCCTCGTTGAGGACGATGGCCAGCTCCGCGTAGGGCTCACCGAAGGTATCTGCGATCTCCCGCTTCATCCTCTTGGCGAGCGCCGGTGAGGCACCCTGGGTAGAGATGGCGATGGCGAGCGATCCGGTCCGCACGATCGCGGGCAGGATGAAGTTGCACAGCGGTGGAACGTCGACCACGTTGGCAAGCATCGCTTTCTTCTCGGCGTCGTCGTAGATTCCGATGTTGACCTCGCTGTCGTTGGTTGCGGCGATCACCATGAAGGCTCCCTCCAGGTCGCCGGGCTCGTAGACCTTCCGGTCCCAGGTGATCGACCCCTCTTCGGCGAGTTCCTCGACCGCCTTGCAGGCTTCGGGCGCGACCAGATGTACATCCCCTGCGCAAGCGAGCAGACCATCGATCTTCTCGAGACCGACATCGCCTCCACCTACCACCAGACACCTGCGGCCCTTGAGCCTGAGACACGCGATGTAGACAGGCGTCTCCTGCATGTCCTTGACGCAGGTCTGATCGCAGATCCCCTTGCGGAACTGGCAGACGCACTCTTTTCCGGCATAAGCCTGAGCGGGCATTGACGACGAGTTTAGAGACTCACTCCGAGCGTTCGTCACCTGATTCGACCCGCTCGCCCGACCTCCTACCCTTGGAGTGGTGAAAGCGACACCACATCTGCCGGAGATCGATGTTCGCTCACTGGACGGAGCGCGCCTCGTCATCCCACGTGACCTGGAAGGCGTCAGAAATATTCTCGCGGTCGCATTCCACCGCACCCAGCAGTCGTCTGTCGACACGTGGACGCCTGAGTTCGCGCGCCTCGAACATGCCGATCCCAGCCTCGTCTCCTATGAGATACCGGTGATCTCCCGCCGCTGGGGGCCTCTGCGACCCTTGATCGACGGTGGCATGACGGCTGCCATCCCGGACCCGAAGACCAGAGCCCACACGCTCACCTCCTACACCGACGTGGGCCGTGTCACCAGAGCACTCGGTCTGGAGGACACGGACCGGATCGCGGTGGCGGTTGCCGATCGCGAAGGCCGAATCCATTGGCTCCACCGCGGAGATCGGACCGATCGGGCAGCCGATTCGCTGAGGGCTGCGCTCGATCTCTGAGTCGGAGCCCGACGGCACCTCTTCGGCGCGGATCCCCCTGCCTGCTACGGTCTCGCCCCGTCAGGGGAGAACTCCCCCGGCAACCGTATTGAGAGACCAGAGCGGGATCGAACGAGGGCAGCCATGCGACTGATCATCACCGAGAAGAACAACTCCGCCAAGAAGATCTCCGCCATCCTGAGCGACGGCGAGGCGAAGGAGTCTGCCTCGTTCAAGACTCCGTTCTACACCTGGAGTCAGGGTGGGGAGGAGCAACTCGCCATCGGACTGAAGGGCCACGTGGTCTCACCCGCCTTTCCGGAGAGCTACTCGAACTGGCAGAAGACCGATCCGCGCGATCTGATCGACGCGGAGTTGATCGTCGAGCCACGTGACAAGAACGTGGTCCGCGCACTCCAGAAAGTCGCCGGCGATGCCGAAAGCGTCGTGATCGCGACCGATTACGACCGTGAGGGTGAGCTGATCGGTCTCGAGGCTCTCAACCTCGTCCTCGAGGTTCGCCCGGAGGTAGAGGGCAAGGTCACTCGGGCTCGTTACTCGGCCTTGACCAGAGAGGAGGTAGATCGTGCCTTCGGCAACCTCGACGAGCTCTCGATGCCACTCGCCAAAGCAGGCGAGGCGCGTCAGGACATCGATCTGATCTGGGGCGCCACGTTGACCCGCGCCGTCTCGATGGCAACCAGACGCTTCGGCTCGAACTTCCTCTCGGTCGGCCGCGTTCAGAGCCCCACCCTCGGATTGATCGTGGAACGCGAGCTTGAGCGCCGTGCACACGTCCCCGAGCCGTACTGGGAGGTGAGCGCACGCTTCGCTCATCCCGATGGCAGCTTCGTCGCGGCGCACTCGACCGATCGCTTCTGGGACGAAGCAGAGGCGAAGGCCGCGGTCGGCAACACCGCCAGCCCCGGCACGGTCGTCGAGTTGAAGTCGCGTCGCCAGACCCGCAAGCCGCCCACCCCGCTGAACACCACGGCGTTCACCACAGACGCCTCCAACCGCCTGGGCATCACCCCTTCGCGTGCGATGCGGATCGCCGAGGACCTCTACATGGACGGATACGTCTCCTACCCCCGCACCGACAACACCGTCTACCCACCCTCGCTCGACGTTCGGCAACTGGTCGACGAGTTGGTCGCGATCAAGGACTTCTCGGCGGCGAGGGACCTGCTGTCCGGCTCCCTCACCGCCACCCGGGGCAAAAAGGAGACCACCGACCACCCTCCGATCCATCCGACCCAGGCAGTCAATCCCTCGCGTCTCGAGGCCCGGAGTGATCAGCACCGCAAGGTCTATGAGTTGATCGCCCGCAGGTTCCTCGCGACTTTCTGCCCTCCGATGATCAGTGAGGGAACCAGAGCGAACATCCAGGCTGCTCCGGGAACCGTCGCCGAGGTTGCGGGCCGCGATCCGGAGGTCTACTTCGTCCGCGGCTCGGTCGTGGTCGATCCTGGATTCGCCGCCATCTACACCTATGCCCGCAAGGCCGATGAGGAGATCCCGAGGCTCGAGGAAGGCCAGACACTCGAACTCGAGGGCGAACCGATGCTCGAAGGCAAGGAGACGCCACCTCCCGGCCGGGTCAGTCAGGGCAAGTTGATCGAGATGATGGAAGAGCGTGGTCTCGGCACCAAGGCGACCCGGGCAGACATCATCCAGAAGCTCTACGACCGCGGATACGTCTACGACAACCCGCCGAAGCCGTCGGAGACCGGCATCGCGATGTACGAGGCCTTCAAGAGTTTCGTTCCCCGCATGGCAACCCCCGAGATGACCGCCGAGATGGAGTCCGAGATGGATCAGATCGCCGCCGGTGCGACGACCAAGGACGAGGTGGTCGAGGTCTCCCGCAACATGCTTCGCTCGTCCTACGACGAGATGGGTGGCGACCTGATGGGTGAGGAGGACGGCTCCAAGTGGGGCGAGTTCGCGAAGCTCGTCTGGAAGGGCATGGACGAGGACCGCGTGCTCGGTCCCTGCATCGTCTGCCGCGAGGCTGGCCGTACGGACGAGAAGGGTGCGCCGAACATGTTGCGGATCATCCGCTCCAAGAAGTCGGGCAAGCGATTCGTCGGGTGTAACGGCTGGGATGGCGACAACCCGGACTCGCCTGACAGTTGCGACCAGACCTTTCCCCTGCCTCAGAAGGTTCGCGGCCTCTACCGGATAGAGGAGACCTGCTCGATCTGCGAGCGAACCCCGCGGCTGCAGGTGGTCCCCTTCCGTGGTCGCCCCTGGAAGTTGTGTCTCAACGACGAGTGTCCGTCGATGGCCGAGATGAAGCGTCGTCGAGCTGAGCGCGAGGCCGCGAGAGCAGCCAAAAAGGCTGCCGAGAAGGCCGGCGAGGAGAAACTCGAGGGAGTGGCAGCGGCCGAGGCCGAGAAGATCGCAGCCCAAGCCGCTGCGACCACCGTGCGCAAGGCCGGCACCCGCAAGGGGACCGGCGGCAAGGGCAAGACGACCAAGGCCAAGGCCGGCTCCGCCGCGAAGCCGCGCAAGGCCAAGAAGCGGACTTCCAGATCGAGCAAGAAGTAGCGGCTTCGTCCCGTCGACGGCCCGCGCGGATAGCCTGCCCGTCACGTGTTCGTTTCTCTGGAGGGAATAGACGGTTGCGGCAAGACCACTCAGGCCGGGCTCCTGGCCGATGCGCTCGGTGATGTTGCGTTGCGGGTGCGCGAGCCGGGCGGGGCGCTGGCGGCCGAGCGGATGCGCGAGATCCTGATCGACCCCGATCTGCCGCTCGATCCCTTGGCCGAGTTGATGCTCTTCTGCTCGGCTCGCGCACAGGTGGTGGCCGAGGTGATCCGCCCGGCTCTCGACGAGGGCAAGGTCGTGGTCTGCGATCGATTCTCGGATTCGACGGTGGCTTATCAGGGAATCGCCCGCGGGCTCGGAGTGGACCAGACCCGACAGGCATGCGAGATAGCCACCGGCGGCCTCTGGCCTGATCTGACTCTCTACCTCGAGATCGATCCCGAGATCGCCGGCACCCGCACCGACGGCGGCGATCGATTCGAGGGCGAGGGGCTGGAGTTCCAGCGCTCAGTCGCCGACGGTTACCGGCTCCTAGCCGACTCCGAACCGGACCGGATCCACGTATTGGACGGCTCTCGCCCGCAGGATGAGGTTGCGGCGGATGTCCTCGCCGAGGTGGAGGAGGTCCGCAGGCAGGTGGCTGAGCGATGAACGCCGAGTCTCCAGCCGCGATCGCCCCCGGCCAGCCCCGGGCGAATGCTTCTCTGGTGGCGGCTCTCGGCTCGGGCCCCGCACACGCCTACCTCTTCGTCGGTCCGAACGGCTCGGGTAAGCGCGAGGCGGCCCGGACCTTCGCTGCCGAGTTGCTGGCAGAGGGCTCCGACGATCCCGAGGGTGTCCGACGGAGGGTCATGCGTCACCCCTCGCCTCATCCCGATCTGGTCTGGGTCGAGCCCGCGGGAGCGACGCATCTGGTCGAGGGCATTCGCGAGGATGTGATCCGGGGCGCAGCGTTGCGACCAGCCGAAGGCTCACGGAGGGTGTTCGTGATCTGTGAGGCCGAGGCGATGCGCGAGGAGAGTCAGAACGCTCTGTTGAAGACACTCGAGGAACCGGGGGATTTCGCGCACTTCCTCCTGCTTGCCACCTCTCAGGATCAGATCCTTCCGACCATCGGATCGCGCTGCAGCGTGATCGAGTTCTCCCCGCTCCCGCCCGAGGCGGTTGCGCAGCGACTCGGGACCGACCCTGATGACCCCGCCACCATCGCCGCGGCACGTCTGTCCGGAGGCGACCTCGGACTCGCGCGCTTGCTCCTCGACAGCGGAGAGTCTTCCCTGCGGCAGGTCTCCGAGCGCGCGGCGCGCGCGGCCCTGGCCGATCCGCAACCAGCCGCGCCATGGCGGGGCCTGCTCGACTACGCGACCGAGGCCGGCGAGCAGGCGGCTGCGGTGGAGGAGGAGAGGCTGCTCGAACTGGGAGAGGGCACTGGTCGCGGCGGCCAGAAGGGCAAACTCCGCACCGACGCTGCCGATCAGGTCAAGCGCACTGCGCGTCGGGTGAGGACGCACTCGCTCGATCTCGGATTGGGCCTCTGTGCCGCCTGGTTCAGGGATCTCGCGGCGGTTGCCGGAGGCGGTGCGGATCTCGTCTTCAATCGCGACCGGTCCTCTGAGTTGGCCGCCGACGCCGAGGGCTTGAGCGCCAGTCGCGCCGTCGAGGCGGTGGCGCTGGTCAACGACACCCGTCGTCGGCTGGGGCTCAACGTCTCCGAGGATCTCGCGCTCGATGCACTCTGGTTGAGACTCGGCTCGCTGCTCACCCGCTGAACGGCGATCGAATCGGGATCCCCCGCCGTGTCGGCCTCGCACGGAGGCTCCCTCCCGGGCGCTGGTGTGCCTGTACAACTGCTCAGAGCGGATGGCAATCAACGTGGACATGGAGCCTGGTCGGCCTCGAGGCCGCAGGATCGGGATCAGGGTGTGGCTCGCCGCCGCCTTCGTGGCGGTCTCGCTGATCACGGCGGCCGCCGTCTATCTGTTCGCCAACAACTCTGCTGGCACCACTCTCTCCGATCAGGCGTCAGACCTTGCGTTCGGTCGAACCTCCAAGCTCGCAGAGGAGCTCTCCGGGCTCGATCAGGCCCAGGCAGACGAGGTGGTCTCCGACTACGCCGGCGAGGCTTTCGATGTCTATGTAGTCGACAGCAACGGAGAGACGATCGCCCCGCCGAGCGCGTCGGCTTTGATCGAGAGCGTTCCCGGCTACCGGGACGCGATCGCTACGGCCGAAGGTGGTGCCGGCTACCGGCGCACCAGAGGTGACGAGACGGTCGTGGGTATACCGATCTACACGGCCACCACCGTGAGCGGCGTAGTGGTCACTCGATCCGAGCCGCCCGCGGTTCTGAGCCGGGCCTTCGATGATCTCCGCTCGGACAGACTCAAGGCTCTGGGTGCTTCGGTCGGGATAGGGATCTTGGTGGGCCTGCTGGTCTCCTCGCTGATTGCGGTGAGGGTCCAGCGACTGGCACGGGCGGCCGAGAGGATGGCGGGCGGTCGATTCGGAACGCCGCTGCCGCCCGGCGGAAGCGACGAGATCGGCGACCTCTCCCGTTCGCTCGATGCGATGCGCCAGGCGCTGAGTGGAAGCTTCACCGCACTCGCGACCGAACGCGACCGTCTCTCGGCGATCCTCGAGGGCCTGAGCGACGCGGTCGTGGTGGTGGGTGAGGACGGAGTGGTGAGGTTCTCCAACCCGGCCGCCCATCAGCTCTCGCGTGAGGGCCAGCCGGCTGCCTCCCTGATCCCGTTGCTCAGGGAAGCATCCGAGTACGACTCGGCGGAGGATCCGGCGCTCCATATCGACGAGAGCGTTTTCGCCGTACAGGCCCGCAAGGTGGGAGCCGAGCATGCGGTGCTGGTGGTTGCCCGCGACCGCACCGAGGAGTTCGAGCGCGAGCGCGCCGAGCGCGACTTCGTCTCGAATGCAGCGCACGAACTCCGCAATCCTCTGGCCGGGATCTCGGGCACGATCGAGGTCTTGCGCGGCGGAGCCAAGGACGACCCGGAGGCCCGAGACCGGTTCCTCGAGCGGCTGGACTCCGATGTCGAGCGGATGACCCGCTTGACCCAGTCGTTGCTGGCACTGGCCAGCGTCGAGGCGGGACGTGAGCGTGACACCAGCGAGGTCGTGGATGTCTCGCTCGCTGCCCGCGAGTCGCTGGCAGCGGTCAATGCTCCAGAGGGTCTCGAGTTGCGTGAGGAGATCGAGCCGAATCTGGTCGCACGTGGCGATCCCGTACTACTGCGTCAGGTCCTGATCGGCCTGCTCTCGAACGCGGTCAAGAACACCGATGCTCCCGGTGTCGTTACGATCCGCGCGTTGCGCGTAATCGGCGAAGAGGTCAGGCTGGAGGTCGAAGACACCGGCAAGGGAATCCCTGCCGAGGATCAGCCGCGCGTATTCGAGCGTTTCTATCGAAGTGAGTCCGCGCGAGGCGTAGAGGGTTTCGGCCTCGGCCTCGCGATCGCCAAGCGCATGGTCGACCTGATGGGCGGCGAGATCGGACTGCGTTCCGAGCCCGGTAAGGGAACGATGTTCTGGGTTCGCCTCCGGGCCAGCGAGAGAGCGAGTACACCGGTCGCTTGAGCCCTGACCGCCCCCGCATCCTGGTCGTCGACGACGAAGAGTCCGTCCGCGAGTCCGCCGGATACACCCTCGAGCAGGAAGGGTTCGACGTCGTCTTAGCCGGAAGCGGTGAGGAGGCCGAGGAGCGCCTCGGTGAAGGAGAGTTCGACCTGCTGGTGCTCGACATCATGATGCCCGGCAAGAGCGGACTCGAGGTCTGCCGCGAGGTCCGTCAGACCAGCGCGGTCCCGATCATCCTGCTGACCGCGAAGGACTCGGAGGCAGACAAGGTCGAGGGGCTCGAATCGGGCGCCGATGACTACGTGACCAAGCCTTTCTCCCTGCGGGAGTTGACCGGCCGTATCAGGGCGCAGTTACGACGGCGGGAGCTGGATCGCTCGTCTAACCCCCCGGGTGTTCCGGCCAGGTTGAGTACCGGTCCGGTGGAGATCGATCTCGCTCGTCACTCGGTCAGCGTTCGCGGGCGACCGGTCAAGCTCACCCGCTCGGAATTCCAGGTGCTACGCCTCCTGGTCGAGAATCCCGGTGAGGTCTACTCCCGCCGACAGATCATGGAGGAGCTCTGGCAGACCGAATTCAAAGGTGATGTCCGGGCCTGCGACGTCCACATCTCGAATCTCCGCCAGAAGGTGGAGGTCGATCCGCAGAAGCCGGAACTGGTCCTGACGGTCCGCCGCCTCGGCTACAAGCTCGCGGTCTAGAAGGCCCGCGGACCCGAAGAGAGTTCGTCAGTCGGCTTCCGGTCGCCCACGGGGCCAGAAGGCCAGCGCGATCAGTGCCAGCAGCAGTCCGGGTATGAGCATCGCCAACTGGAAGCCAAGAGGGAGCAGTACTCCGGCGACCGCGTAGGAGAGCGGGTCGAGAGCCAGGAGGGCGAAGGCAACTATCGACATCATCCGGCCCCGCATCGAGCCAGGCGTCTTCTCCTGGATCCAGGTGACGAATGCAACCCAGGTCGAGCCGACCACCAGTCCCATCGCTGCTGCTGCCGCTGCCGCGATGGCGACGCTGGGAGCTAGAGATACCGCCATCAGCCCGAGCCCGAGACCGATCCCCGCGATGGAGGGAACTGTTGGCGAATAGCGCGCGGAGAGCTTGGGGGCGAGGGCCAGCCCGATCAGCGAACCGAGTCCGAACCCGGCCAAGATGTACCCGAGTTGGGCACGATCCCCAAACCTCTCCTCGGCCATCACTGCTCCTCCGACCATCACCGGGCCGACCAGAAGGAGCCCGGCGGAGGCGAGGCCGATGAGCGGTCTTCGTATCGATTCCTCACGCCAAGCGAATCTGAGTCCATCGAAGAAGGCCCGTGGAGTTATCTCCGATGCCTCCTCCGCCGGGATGCCAGAGCGGGCAAGGACGGCGAAACCGAGGGCCGAAAGCAGCGCCAGAGCTGCCACCACCGCGAGCGAGGCACCCGGACCAATCAGTGCGTAGAGGCCGGCGGCGGCAACCGGTCCGACTAGATCCCCGATGCTCTCGATACCGCTGATGCCCGTATTGACCTTCGCCAGCGAGTCCTTTGGTGCTACGGCCGGCACCAAGGCCATGGACGCCGGATAGGAGATCGAATCGATAACTCCAAGCAACGCTCCCGCTACCGCGAGGAGCAGGATCGGCGCCTCAGGTGAAGCGATCACCGCCCCCGCGATGCCGAGCAGCAGGACGGCTCGCAGGGCCGCGGTGATCGGAGCGACCTTTGCGGCGCCGAGGCGGTCGCTGATCAGCCCGCCAAAGGGCAGGAGCACAGCCCTCGGGATGCCCTGCGCCACGAGCACAGCGGTGACTCCTCCTGGCCCGCTGTCGAGGGCAGTCAGCGTGAGCAGGACCACCAGAAGCGCCTCGGCCCCGTACTCGCCGCCCACTGCCACGAACAGTCTGCGGACCCGCTTGTCCCTCAGGACTTCCACTTCGAGATCCCTACAGTAGAAGCGTCTGTCGAGCGAGTCCTCTCGAAGTCAGCGATCCACGCGGAACTGGCCCTGCCAGCGCGGTGCGCGGCCGACTATCCGGATCGGCGGCGACGCGTTCCCGACTGCAGTCGCACGCCAGTCGATGCCGACTTCGCCGGTGACCTTGTGCTCCATCGTCGGCTGCTCTTCCGGGAGAAGTTCTCTCGCCTCTCCGGGTTCGGAGTTGTCGAATCTCTCGTCGCTCACATCTCTCCTCACTGGATGCCTTCGCCTTCGCGGGCTCGATTCCTCCACGAAACCGACCGAGAGGTCACGCGCGTCCACGCTACCCTGCATTTTTGCGCCGACGTAGCTCAGTTGGTAGAGCACTTCACTCGTAATGAAGGGGTCCCCGGTTCAAATCCGGGCGTCGGCTCTAGATTTCGTGGCTCCCGGAGGGACAACGTGGCGGCGAGACGCTGCGGTCTATTTGCCGGCGCGGTCACCAGGGACGATAAGCAACTTCGCGTCGATTCTCACTCCCTGGGCAGTGGAGCTGCCTCCGCTAAAATTGTTCCAGATGCCTGCACCGCCTCCTCCAGCACTGCGCAGCCCGAAACTCGTCCAAGCCTATTACTTCGCCCGCGCCCAGAACTGGATCCTCGACCAGGCACGGGCCAAGCACGGCGACGTCTTCCAGCTGAACTTCGAGCGCAACCGTTGGAACGTGCTCGCCCACCCTGACGCGGTCAAGGAAGTATTCACCGCGCCGGCAACGGCGCTCCACGCCGGGAAGGGCAACGAAATCCTCGCGACGGCGCTCGGCGAGCACTCCGTGCTGATCCTCGACGAGGACGAGCACATGCGCCAGAGGAGGCTGCTGCTCCCCTCGTTCCACGGCGAGAAGCTGGCGAGCCAGACGGCGACGATCGAGCGGATCTCGGCCGAGCAGGTCGAACGGATGCCGCGTGGCAAGTCCTTCTCGCTCAGGGAACACAGCCAGGCGATAGCGCTCGAGGTAATCCTCGAAGTCGTGCTCGGGACCGAGTCCACCGGCGCCCAGCACGACCGCCTCGCGAAGGCGACCTCGGAGATGCTCGAGTGGATCGCCTCGCAATGGAGGCTCGTCGCTTCGTCGATGATCGGACCGCGGCACCCGCTCATCAAGCGGATGTACCGCCCTGTGCTCGAACCGCTCGACCGCGGTCTCTACGAACTGATCTCCGAGAGGAGGACGATGGGCGACCTCGAGGAGCGCGACGACATCCTCTCGATGCTCCTCTCCGCCAGGGACGAGGAGGGCAACGCGATGAGCGATGTCGAAATCCGCGACGAGCTCGTGACCCTGATCGTCGCCGGCCACGAGACGACAGCGACTGCATTGGCGTGGGCGTTCGAACGGCTGACCCGCACTCCCGACGGAGTCGAGCGGCTGCACCGCGAGTCGCTCACCGACGAGACCGAGTACACGAAGGCGGTCGCCCAGGAGGCGCTGCGACTCAGGCCCGTGCTCGACTTCGTCGTCCGCAGTGTCAACGAGCCAACGACGATCGCCGGCTACCGCTTCGAGCCCGGGGAGATCGTCGCCCCCTGCATCTACCTCGTGCACCGCCGACCCGACATCTACCCCGAGCCGCACGAGTTCAAGCCCGAGCGCTGGCTTGATGTCAAGCCGGGCACCTATACCTGGATCCCATTCGGCGGCGGCGTCCGCCGCTGCATCGGCTTCTCGTTCGCGATGGCCGAGATGGAGATCGTGATGCGAGCGATCGC
>CAIUSP010000092.1 GCA_903901855.1 uncultured bacterium
CGAGGGCGAAAAGCAGATCGAGCGCCTGAGCCAACTGGCAGAGTTCACCGGCGATCCGCGAAGCGGCACCGGCGCCGGCCACTGACGACCTAGCGTCCCTCGATCAGGTGTCTCGCGCGGGTGGCGGCGAGGATCGCTGCGCCCGCGTCGAGCGGGTGCAGCGAACCGGAGCCGTCAGGACCCGTGCGCCGAAACCTGAACCTAGACCCGCTCGATCAGCGTTCCGGTACCCAGACCGCCGCCGCAGCACATGGTCACGAGACCGGTCTCCTTGTCGGAGCGCTCCATCTCGTGCAGCAGGGTGGTGATCAGACGCGCACCGGTCGATCCGAGCGGGTGACCGAGAGCGATCGCTCCGCCGTTCACGTTGACCGTATCCATGTCGGGCTCGAGCTCACGGCGCCACGCCGCGAGCACGGACGCGAAGGCCTCGTTGACCTCGACCAGATCGATATCGGACATCTTCATGCCGTTGCGATCGAGGATCTTCTGGGTAGCGGGGATCGGGCCGGTCAGCATCATCACCGGGTCGACTCCCACCGTCGTCTGGTCCTTGATCCGCGCGCGGGGCTTGAGGCCCAACTCGTCGGCCTTTTCGCGGGTCATCAGAAGCACCGCGGCTGCACCGTCGGATACCTGTGATGAGTTGCCGGCAGTGATCTTGCCGTCTTCCTTGAAGGCGGGCTTGAGGTTGGAGAGCGTCTCGAGATCGGTCCCGGGACGGATGCCCTGATCGGTCTCGTAGGTGTCGCCGTTCACCTGGACCGGGAGGATCTCCCGCTCGAAGCGGCCCTCCTCGGTCGCTTGGTGGGCCAGCTGGTGGGAGCGCACTCCCAGCTCGTCGAGCTCGGAGCGGGGGATCTCCCACTTGTCCGCGATCATCTCTGCCGAGATCCCTTGCGGTACGAGGTTGTACTTCTCCATCAGCTCGGGCGAGAAGGCCATGCCGTGCTCCTCCATCACCGAGAAGGTGTCTGCGAAGGAGATGTGTCCCATGTGCTCCACACCGCCACCGATCGCTACGTCGTGCACGCCGGAGGCGATCATCGCCGCCGCGTAGTTGACGGCCTGCTGGGCGGAGCCGCACTGGCGGTCCACCGTGGCAGCGGGGGTCTCGATCGGAAGCCCTGCCTCGAGCCAGGCGTTACGGGCGATGTTCAGCCCCTGCTCGCCGAACTGCCCCACGCAACCGGCGGAGACGTCCTCGACCTCGGCTGGATCGATCCCGGCGCGCTCGATCACTCCGGTGTAGGTCTTCGCGAGCAGGTTCGAGGGATGGAGGTCCTTGTAGTAGCCCTTCTCCGGATGCCCACGTCCGATCGGGGTGCGCGCTGCCTCGACGATTACGACCTCACGGCCCTGGAACTTTCCTTCAGCCACTTGAACTCCTCCGTTTTCTTGAGTGAGCGCCCGTTCCCACAGTGGGAGTCGGACGATTGCGTGAATTCCTCTGGGTGAAACCTACCCGATACGTTGACTGGCGAGTCAACCGACCACTGCTGCCGCCTGACTCAGCGCTTCTTCTTGGCCTTCGGCTTGGGCTTGGTCTTCGGCTTTGCGGCCGCCTTACGCGGCTTCGGCCGCGGTTTACGCACGATGCTGCTCGGCCACCAGTTCTTCTCGTCCAACTGGAAGGCGATGGACGGAACCAGGAGCGTCCGGACGATGAAGGTGTCCACCAGCAGACCGAAGGCGACCACGAAACCGATCTGGAACAACGCCTCGAGCGGCAGTGCCATCAGCGATGCGAAGGTCCCGGCGAGGATCAACCCTGCGCTCGAGATCACCCCTCCGGTCTTCTCGAGGCCCTCGATCACCGCTTCCTTGGTCTCTTCGTGCTCGGCCTCCTCGCGGATGCGCGACATCAGGAAGATGTTGTAGTCCACGCCCAGCGCGACCAGGAAGATGAAGGCGAAGGTCGGTAACCCGGCGTCGGATGAGTCCTGTCCGAGGAACCAGTCGAAGATCAGATAGCTCGCGCCCAGAGCGAAGGCGAACGAGAGGATCACGGTCAGCACCAGATAGGCCGGGGCGACCACCGCCCTCAGCAGGAAGCAGAGGATCAGGAAGATCACCAGAAGGATCAGCGGGACGATCACCTTGGCGTCTGCTCTCAGGGTGTTCGAGGTGTCGTAGTTCTCAGCCGTAGAACCGCCGACCAGCGCCACTCGGCCTCCCGCTGCCTGTTGGGCGGCATCTCTGAGTTTCGGGATGGTGTCGGCCGCGTCGTCGGAGAAGGGGTTCGCCGTGAGCGTGACCGAGAGCTGATCGAACCGTCCGTCCTTCGAGGTCTCCGTCGGGACCACCTGCGAGACACCATCGACCTGCTTCAGGGCATCCGCCACCTTGGTGGCCGCTCCCGACGCGACCACCGCCTCGGTCGGCGCAGTCTCACCGCCCGAGAGCTTCTCCTTGATCAGGTCTTGCCCCAGTACCGACTCGGGTGGATCGCGGAAGCCCTCGCCGAAGTCCAGGGTGCCGCGGGGTTTGAAGTTCCCCAGTGAGCCGGCGACCAGCACGATGATCACCGCGATCATCACGAAGACACTGCGGTCGTGGACGAAGTGTCCGATCCGCTGCCAGTAGCGGACTCTGCCGTGTGCCTGGCTTCCCTCGCGCGGGATCGCTGGCCAGAACGCCTTACGGCCGAGGATCGCCAGCAATGCCGGCAGCAAGGTCAAACCGGCGAGGACCATGATCGCGATGCCGATCGCGAGGGTCGGGCCGAGCGAAGCGGTGCCCTTGTAGTTGGCGAGCAGCAGGACCCACATCGCGAGGAAGACCGTCCCTCCGGCCGAGAGGATGGCCGGCGCCGTGCGCTCCGTCGCCCGCGCCATCGCCTCGTGGTTGTCCGAGGTCCTTCGCAACTCCTCCTTGAACCTCGCCACGATCAGCAGGCAGTAGTCGGTGCCCGCGCCGAACATCAAGACGATCAGCAGGCTCGTCGTCTGACCGTTCACCTTGAACGCCCCGGCCTTGATCAGACCGAGCACCACCGCCGCAGCGATCACATAGGCCAGACCGACCACGAACAGCGGCACCAAGGCAATCACCGGAGAGCGGTAGATCAAGAGCAGCAGGATCAAGACCAACGAGACGGTCACCAGCAGGAGGGTGGCGTCGAGGCCCTCGAAGACCTCGATCGAGTCCGCAACGACCCCGCCGATGCCGGTCACATAGGACTCCAGCGGCTTAGCGTCCGGCCCCGGCGTGTTCTCTCGCAGGACCTTGACCGTCTTCATGATCCCGGTGCTGGACTCGGCGTTCGTCCGCACCAAGACCAGCGCGGTACTCCCGTCCTTCGAGATCAGCTGGGCCTGCGCCTCGGCTATCTCACTCGACGAAGCCTGCTTGGCCTGCTCGGGAGAGCCGCTCTCTGCTTCCTTCGAAACGCACTGCGGACCGGAGAACGGCGAGATGATGCTGATCAGCTTCGGGATCTCCTTCTTCTCGTCACCCTGCAGGGCGCAGACGGCGTCGATGTCCTTCTGGATCCTGGTCTTGTCGGAAGCGGTGAGCGGATCGCCCGAGGTGGTGGTGTAGGCGATCAGCGAGTCGACCTCGCGACCGTTGGGGAACTGTTGCTGCAGCAGGTCGTTGACCTTGGTCGACTCCGAGGCCTTCGGCAGGAAGTCGGAGTTCTCGTTGGTCGTGTTCTTCTGGAGCTCGGGCTGCAACGGGCCGAGCAGGAAGGCCGCGATCACCCAGACGGCCAGGACTACCCACTTGGTGCGCCGTCCGGCGGCGAACTTGGAGATCGAGCGGAGCAAGGTCCGGCAAGGCTACTCAGGAGAGCGGACCGGCGCGGCATCACTTCGCCGCAGGTGATACACACTCCAGAAGCAATGGCCAACGGCTACGGAAAAGTCGCAATCGCAGGCACCGGCACCATCGCGTGCGGACTGGCTGCGGTCGCCTCCACGACCGGAGACGACGTCGTAGTGCTGGCTCGCTCCGACGAGTCGGCAGAGCGGGCCAAGGCCTCGATCGAGAAGTTCGCCGGCAGGCTCGAGGGCGCCGACGCAGCAAAGGTGACGGTAACTACCGACCGCGCAGACCTCGATGGGTGCGATCTCGTTGTCGAGGCGATAGTCGAGGAGGTCTCAGCCAAGGGTGAGTTGCTGGCGGCGCTCGGCGAGGCCCTTCCCGAGGCCGATCTCGCCACCACGACTTCCTCACTCGGCGTCGCCGCTATCGGCGAGGCCTCGGGGCACGGTGATCGCGTATTCGGACTCCACCCCTTCAACCCCGTCCCCCGTATGGACCTGGTCGAACTCTGCGTGCTCGACGGCTCGAAGGACGGAATCTCCGATCGCGCCACCGTTTGGTGCGAGGCGATAGGCAAGACGGTCGTGCCGGTGCCGGACACCGCGGGGTTCGTGGTCAACCGGCTTCTCTTCCCGTATCTGTTCGATGCGGTGCGCTTCCAGACCGCCTCGGGGATGCCGGCAGAAGATGTCGACAGCTGCATGAACCTCGGCGCTGCACATCCGCTCGGTCCGTTGGCGCTGCTGGATCTGGTCGGGTTGGACGTGTCGCAGGCGATCGGTGAGGCTCTCTATGCCGAAAGCGGCGACGAGGCGCACAAGCCCCCTGAGCGGCTCGCCGAGCTGATCGGCGAGGGCAAGCTCGGACGCAAGTCCGGCGCGGGATTCTTCGACTACTCGAGCTGAACTTCAGCTCGGGCGGTCAGGTCAGTTGGGCGGCTCAGGCAGCCCAGCGTTCGTCGGCTTCGAACTCTCCGTCGTCGTCGTAGTCGTCGTCGAGGACTTCGTGGAGTTTGGCCGAGAGGTCTATCGGTTCAAACGCCTTCTCGGGCAGACGGCCTGACATGTCCCAGATCACATCGGCCTCCGAAACTCCCTGGCGCTCTGCTTC
>CAIUSP010000093.1 GCA_903901855.1 uncultured bacterium
CTCGAAGGCGACGGCCTCTCCCTCACCTACCGTGAGACAGACTTCCCCCATGCGATCGACCCCGGCCTGATTCCGGAGATCGAGGCATGGCTGGAGGCAGCGCTCTCCCGTGACTGAGCCGAAGCGAGACTAGACTCGCTTGGATGAAACTCGCAGTCCTAACCGCTGGCGGTGACTGTCCTGGCCTGAACGCCGCCATCAGGGCGATCGTCCTGTCAGCCCATGCTGACGGCAACCAGGTGTTGGGAATCGGTCACGGCTTCAAAGGACTCGCTGGGCCAGATCTTCGTGATCTCGGACCGGAGGAAGTAGATGGAACGATCGCCCAAGGCGGGACGATCTTGGGGGCATCCAGCTTCGATCCCTTCCGTGAGGACGCCGTCGATGCGGTCCGAGAGACCCTCGATCGCGAGTCGCTCGACGCAATCATCGTGATCGGCGGCGAGCACTCGATGGAGATAGCACGTCGACTCGAGGTGGAGCATGGTCTGCCGACGGTCGGAGTTCCCAAGACGATCGACAACGACGTAGTCGGGACCGACCTGACATTCGGATTCGACACAGCCGTGCAGATCGCCACCGAGGCGATAGACCGGCTGCACACCACGGCCGAGTCACACGATCGCGTGATGGTGGTCGAGGTAATGGGACGCAATACCGGCTGGATTGCCCTCTGGTCCGCACTCGCGGCGGGGGCGGATGCCGTCCTGATCCCCGAAGTCGAGAGGACGGTGCCTGACCTGATCGAGACGATCACTCGTCGCCACGAATCAGGCAAGGACTTCTCCATCGTCGTAGTCGCGGAGGGAGCCACTCTCCACACCGCTCCGGGAGTTGGCGAGCGGGTGACCATCTCCGCACGCGAAGACCACTACGGATACGAACGCCTCGGTGGAATCGCGGTCGAGCTCGCGCGTCTGCTCGACGCCGGGACCGGATTCGAGGTGCGAGCAACGATCCTGGGGCATATCCAGCGGGGTGGCTCTCCGACCTCCACCGACCGAGTGCTCGCGACGCGGCTCGGAAACACCGCCTACGAGGCTGTTCGCAACGGAGATTTCGGGGTGATGGCTGCACTCCGCGGAGCAGAGACGACTCTCGTTCCACTGGCGGAGACCGCAGGCGTAAAAAAGGTGGACCCGGAGATGGTCTCCCTAGCCGATCGCCTCGGAATCATCTGAGTTCGGCCGTTAGCCGAGGAAGATAGTTGCGTCTATCTCTATCGAAGCACCGAGTGGCAGCTCCGCAACTCCGACAGTTGCTCGCGCGGGTGGCGATCCCCCGCTGAAGTGCTCCCCATAGGCACTGTTGATCTCGGGGAACTCACCCAACCGTGTCGTGTAGATGGTGATCTTCACCGCTTCTGCCAGCGTGCACTGTGCCGCGAGACAGACCGCCTCGAGGTTGAGCAGACAACGGCTCGTCTGTTGTCCCAGATCGCCGGAGACCATCTCTCCGGACTCGGGATCGAGAGGCAGTTGTCCCGAGCAGAACAGGAAGTCGCCAGCGCGAACAGCCTGACTGTATGGACCGATCGCCTCAGGTGCGGAATCAGAGGAGATGCCCTCGCGCTTGGCGGACATCCTGCCGGTGCCTGCCGCTTACGGGCGTCGGATCCAGTCGATTATGGGCTGCGTGTACTGCAGGACGGCACCGGTGAAGACCCCTCCGAGGAAGAGGATGGCGCAGACCGGGCCTGGGACGCCGAAGGTGTAAGCGACGACCATCACGATTGCTCCAAGAACTGTGAAGACGGGCATGACCACGTGCTGAAGCCTAACGCCTCAAGGCGTCGGCCGATTCGCCGACCACGACGGAAACAGCCTCCACGGCCGCGTCTGGATCGCCGGCTTCGTCCACCGCTCTGACCAGACGACTTCCGATGATCACGCCGCCTGCGACGCCTCCAATCTCTGCAACCTGCTTCGCGTTCGAGATCCCGAAACCGACCGCAACCGGGACCTCGGACACTTCGCGCACCTCGGAGATCAGAACCGAGAGATCGTCCGCCATCCGTGCCCTCTCCCCCGTGGTCCCCGTGGACGAAACCAGATATATGAATCCCCTCGCCTGCTCCGCGATCGCCTTGCGCCGATTCGGCGGAGTGGTCGGTGCGATCAACGGCACGAGGACGAGCCCCTCGGCATCGAAGGCTTTCCTGACCGGTCGTGCTTCTTCAAGCGGGAGGTCCGGGACGATCGCTCCTGCTGCGCCGGCCTCGGCGATCTTCCGGGCGAACGTCTCAGGCTCACCCAAGATCATGTTCGCGTAACAGAGCAGCACCACCGGAATCCTCGCCGAAACCGCGCGACAGGTCTCGAGTACCGACTCGAGATTGGCCCCGGCATCCAGCGCTCTGGTGGCTGCTGCATGGATCACGGGACCGTCTGCGAGCGGATCGGAGAAGGGCACCCCTAACTCGATCAGGTCCGCGCCTGAATCGACGTAGGCGTTCGCCACTGCGGTCGCGGTCGCGACGTCGGGGAAGGCACCCATCAGGTACGGCATCAGCGCTGCGCGGCCCTCGCTTCCGGCAAGTGCGAACGCGTCGGCAACGGCCTCGCCGCCTGAGCTCGATCCCTCTCCTGAGCCCAACTCAGGATCCCCCACTGATCTTCTGAACGACCTCCGCGAGATCCTTGTCGCCTCGTCCGCTCATGGTCAGGAGGTCGCAACCAGCCTCCGCCTCCCTTCCTTCCTCGGAGAGCAACCAGGCAACGGCGTGGGCCGGTTCGAGCGCAGGGATGATGCCCTCCAGGCGGGCCAGTTCTCCGAAGGCGGCGAGGGCGTCTTCATCCCCCACTGCCACGTAGCGGGCTCGCTCGAGATCGCGGAGATGAGCGTGCTGGGGGCCAACCCCCGGATAATCCAGACCTGCGGATACCGAATGCGCCTCGAGTATCTGTCCCTCCGAGTCCGAGATGACCGAGGACATCGCACCGTGGAGGACGCCCGGTTTGCCGGCGACCAGCGATGCCCCGTGACTGCCGGATTCGATTCCCGAGCCCGCTGCTTCGACGCCGATCAGTTCAACCGGATCCTCGAGAAAGGGTACGAAGGTCCCGATTGCGTTCGAACCACCACCGACGCAGGCTATGACCCGTGCAGGGAGTGATCCCGTGACGGTGAGGATCTGCTCTCTTGCCTCGTCTCCGATGACTCGCTGGAGATCCCGGACGAGAGCCGGGTAAGGAGCGGGACCTACGGCCGAGCCGATTATGTAATGGGTGTCCTCGACATTCGACACCCAGTCACGGATCGCCGCGCTCACCGCCTCCTTCAGGGTGCGAGCTCCTGCATCGACGGGCACCACCTCGGTACCCATCAGTTCCATCCGCTCGACGTTGGGCGCCTGCCTCCGAATGTCCTCGCTACCCATGTAGACGGCACAGTCGAGACCCAACAACGCACAGGCGGTAGCGGTCGCGACCCCGTGCTGGCCGGCCCCCGTTTCGGCGATCACCCTCCGCTTGCCCATCCTCCTCGCCAGTAGTCCCTGACCAATCGCGTTGTTGATCTTGTGCGCACCGGTGTGAGCAAGGTCCTCTCGCTTTAGATAGACCTCGCGGCCGACTCGCTCGGAGAGCCTCTCCGCCAGATAGAGAGGGGTCGGTCGCCCTACGAAGTCCCGCAGCAGCCGGTCGAGTTCAGCAGTGAATTCGGGATCGTCTCTCGCTTCGAGCCAGGCGGCGGAGAGCTGATCGAGAGCCGGCACCAGAGTCTCGGGTACGAACCGCCCGCCGTAGTTGCCGAAATGGGACTCGAGACCGCCAGATGCGCTGTCGGAGATCTTGGTGGAGGCCTCCATTCGATCAGGCCTCCGCGACCGCTTCGCGGCTTCCAGCGGCTTCGAAGAGGGCCCTCATCAGCACCGCATCCTTGACCCCCGGGGCAGACTCGATCCCGCTGGCTACGTCTATTGCAAACGGTTGCGCTACCTCGATCGCCTCGGCAGCGTTTTCAGGGTCGATCCCCCCGGCGAGGATCGCCGGAATCTCGGACCGACGGTGGGCCATGTGAGCCCAGTCGAATCTCTGACCGGTACCGCCCCTGACCGTGCTCGGAGCGAGCGTGTCGAACAGGTGGTAGTCGGTGCGGAACGCCTCCGCGTTATGGACATCGGCTGCAGACGCCACTGGGAAGGCCTTGATGACCTTCGCGCCGGTTCTTCGTGCCACCTCGGAGCAGAACTGAACTCCCTCGTCACCGTGCAACTGAACCATGTTCAGACCGGCGTCCTCGACAGCCTTGGCGAGCTCCGAGAGGGTCGGGTTGACGAAAACCCCGACCACTTGGGTCCGCCTCTTGAGCAACGCTCCGAGCTCGACCGCCCGCTCACCGGGTACGAATCTGGGACTCTCCGGCCAGAAGTTGATACCGACCGCCCAGGCACCCAACTCGGCCGCCAGCTCGGCATCCTCGGGCCGGGTTACTCCACAGATCTTGATCGCGGTCATGGAGTAAAGCGTAGGCGGTCGGAGCACCAGCCAACGCCATCCCCCGCCCGAATCGAGCCCGGCAGGGACCATTCCGCGGCACTGCGACTTACGGAAGCCTGTGCTCGCTCGTTCCCTCTTCGCCCGGAAAGAGGTCTTGGAAGGCCGACCCGGGCTCATCACCGGCCATCAGAGCCTCGCCCACCAGAACGGCGTCTACTCCGACCCGATCCAACTCGACCACTGTCTCGCGGATCGCGATTCCGCTCTCGGACACGACCGTCATCCCCGCAGGTACCTCGGTTACGAGGTCGAGCGTCGTCCCGACATCGACTGACAGGTCGTCCAGGTTTCGGTTGTTGATCCCGAGCACGTCGGCCTCCATCGCCAGTGCAGCCTCGAGTTCTTCACGATCGTGCACCTCGACCAGACAGTCGAGATCGATCGCTCTGGCCTCACGATGCAGAGCAGCGAGATCATCTTCGACGAGGGCGGCCACGATCAGGAGCACGGCATCGGCACCGTTGGCCTTCGCCTCATAGAGCTGATAGCGATCCACCACGAAGTCCTTCTCCAGGATCGGGAGGTCCGAGCAACTCCGAGCCTCTCGGAGATCGGCCAGAGAGCCCCCGAAGAAGTCTTCGTCGGTCAGGACCGACATCGCAGCCGCGCCGGCCTGCTCATAGGCAAGTGCCACCTCGGCCACCGACGCTTCGGGTCGGATGTCCCCCGCGCTCGGAGAGCGTCGCTTGAACTCGGCGATCACGGATATCCCCGGTCGCGTGAGCGCCTCCTTGAACGGACGCTGTCCGTCGCCGCCGATTTCGATCTTCCCCTCGAGTTCGGTTAGGGGGGTCTCCGATTTCCGCGTCTCGACACGTGCCCTGGCCGCCTCGACGAACTGATCCATCATGCCCATCAGACGCCATCCTGCTCGGACAGACGGACCGTGAGGTCGATCAGCTGCTCCAACTTCTTGCTTGCAGCACCGGAATCGATCGCACTCGTCGCCTTCTCCATCCCGGCAGAGAGATCATCCGCGGCACCGCCGAGGACGATCGCTGCCGCAGCATTGAGGACGGTGACCTCTCTGGCTGGACCCGTCTCTCCGGCCAATACGGTTCGGGTCACCTCCGCGTTGTCATCTGGCGAACCTCCTGCGATTTGCTCGATCGAGGCCGCAGCGAGTCCGAACTCGGTCGGATCGACGGTCCATTCGGTAAGGGCTCCGCCGGTGACCTCGATCACCCTCGTCGGGGAGCAGATCGAGAACTCATCGAGTCCGTCGTCAGCCGAGACCACGAAGGCCCGCTCACAGTCGAGCGCGATCAGAGCCTCGGCCATCATCTCCTGACAGTTGCGGTCCGAAACCCCGAGCAGTTGCCGCGAGGCTCCGGCGGGATTGGTCAAGGGTCCAAGGAGGTTGAAGATGGTCCTGACGCCGAGGGCCTTGCGCACCGGCACTACGTGGCGGGTGGCGGCGTGGTGACGTGGCGCGAACATGAACCCGAAGCCGATCTCGCGGATGCATTCCGAGACCTGCTCAGGGGAGAGTTCGATGCCCACACCGAGCGCCTCGAGCAGATCGGCCGACCCCGACCTGCTCGTGGCCGACCGGTTGCCGTGTTTTGCCACCGGTACCCCGGCTGCCGAAGTCACAAGCGCAGCGGTCGTGGAGATGTTGAAGGTCGTCGGGCCTCCGCCCGTCCCGGCGGTATCGACCAGGCCCTCCACCGGCGCGTCGACTCGGTCCGAGAGATCGCGCATCGTCTTGGCCAATCCCACGACCTCGTCCACGGTCTCTCCCTTTGCACGGAGGGCGATCAGGAGTGCCGCGGTCTGAACCTCCTCGCCCCTTCCCTCCATGATCTCTCTGAGGGCAGCGGCGGCCTGCTCGGTGGAGAGGTTCTCGCCTGCGCAGAGGTGGTCGATCGCATCGGTGAGGATCTGGTTCGGCATCAGCGGGTTCCCTCGAGGAAGTTACGGATCAGGTGCGGTCCCTGCGGCGTCAGAACGGACTCCGGGTGGAACTGGACACCCTCGACCGGAAGCTCGCGATGCCGGACCCCCATCACGACCTCACCGAAGGTAGCCGTCACCTCGAGCGAATCCGGGATGGTCGTCGGATCAGCGACCAGCGAGTGGTAGCGACCTGCGACCAGTGGGCTGGGCAGGCCCGAGTAGATCCTCTTGCCGTCATGGACCACCTCGCACTCCTTACCGTGTATCGGTTCGCCGCGCACAACCTGGCCACCGAAGGCCTCGACGATCGCCTGGTGACCCAGACACACACCCAGGACCGGGGTACCTGCCGCAGAGAATGCCTCGATGATCTCTACCGAGACACCGGCCTCTTCCGGGGTGCATGGTCCAGGCGAGACGACTACCCGATCCGGCTCCCGACCCAGAGAATCGGCCACGCTCTCGACGTCGTTGCGCACCACATCGACCTCGGCGCCCAGTTCACCCAGACACTGGACCAGGTTGTAGGTGAAGGAGTCGTAGTTGTCGATGACCAGGACCTCGAGGTTGCTCATGGCCACTCCGGCTGGTCCGATGCGAGCTCGATCGCCTTGAAGATCGCCTTCGCTTTGGTGACCGACTCGTTGTACTCGTAGGTCGGCTTGGCATCGACCACGGTTCCTCCTCCGGCCTGGACGTGTGCCTGGCCGTCCTTGACCAGGACGGTTCTGATGTAGATGGCTGCGTCCAGATCACCTGTGTAGGAGAGGTAGCCCACGGCACCGCCATACGGACCCCTCTTGTGCGGTTCGACCTCATCGATGATCTGCATCGCTCGTACCTTCGGTGCGCCTGAGAGAGTTCCGGCGGGGAGAGTCGCCTTGAGCACGTCCATCGAACTGACGCCGTCACGCAGGGTTCCGGACACGCGACTGACGATGTGGAGGACGTGGGAATAGGTCTCCACGGTCATCAGTTCGTCGACCTTCACGGTGCCGTACTCGCTGACCCGTCCGAGATCGTTCCTGCCCAAGTCGACCAGCATCACATGCTCTGCCCTCTCCTTTGGATCGGACAAGAGTCTCTCGGCACGTCTGCGATCTTCCTCGTCGTCGCCCGAACGAGCGTAGGTGCCGGCAATCGGCCGCGTCTCGACCCTCCGGTCCGCGACCTTGACTAGCGGCTCTGGAGATGCGCCTGAGATCTGGAAATCCCCGAAGTCGAGGAAATACATGTACGGGGAGGGATTGACGGTTCGCAGCCCCCGATAGATGGAGAAGGCATCGATCTCGGTCGGAGCGGAGAAGCGCTGCGATGGCACCACCTGGAACGCATCGCCGGCCTTGATGTACTCGACGATCCTCTCGACATTCGATTCGAACTCGTCCTGACTCAGGTTGGATTCGAACTCCGGAGCCGGAGGATGGTCCTTCCGCCCGAACTCCGGAACGGGTTTACGCAGCAGCTGACGAACCTCTTCGATCCTCTCTGCAGCCCTCTCCCACGCGCCCTCCACACCGCCGTCTTCTTCGACGAAGGCGTTGGCGAGGATCGAAAGCTCGTGCCGCTGGTGATCGAAGGCGACGATCACGTCGGAGATCATCAGCGACATGTCCGGTACGCCTATCGGATCGGGATTGGGCGGTCCAAGGGGTTCGACCGTCCGAACGAGGTCGTACCCGAAGTACCCCACAGCGCCACCGGAAAACGGGGGTAGATCCTCGAGCTCCGCGACCTGATACCGATCGAGGTACCCGGCCACAGCCGCGTACGGATCAGGGGCTGCAGTGACTCGATCAGGCGGGGTATCGGGCGAGTAGGAATCGCCCCACTCGCTCAGCTCTCCCTCTGACCAGCGAAGGACCGCGCGCGGGCTGAATCCCAGGAAGGACCATCTCCCAAGCCTTCCCTGCTCAGCGGACTCGAGCAGAAAGGTCGGTCCCTCCCCTCGGAGCTTGAGCAGAGCCGAGACGGGTGTCTCGCAGTCGTCGATGAAGGTCCGCCTCAGCGGGATGACATTCGCCCCCTCGGCCACCAATCTACGGGCAGCATCCATTCCCGGGCTGATCCCGGTGGCAGTTTCCCCGGGAGTGCCCCCTTCGTTGCTCACGCGGCCAGTGTAGGTGGGGGGGCGTCGAAGCCTGAACGAGCGGTACCGATCCAGGTCAGTCGATACCCAGGCGATCGAGTAGCCCCTCGTCCCTCCTCCAGCGCTCACGCACGCGGACGCGGAGGTCCAGGTACACCGGTCCCCCGATCTCACGCTCGATCTCGGGCCTTGCCGCTGTGCCTATCTCCTTGATCTTCTGGCCCTGTTTGCCGATCAATATCGCCTTCTGCGTATCGCTCTCGGCCCAGACGAGTGCAGAGACGACGACCTGTCCGTCCTCGTCGGAAGAGATCTCTTCCACCTGCACCTCGACTGCGTGCGGGAGCTCGTCTCTCGTCCGGTGCAGCACCTGTTCACGAATCAGTTCGGCGAGGGCGATCTCGCTCGGCTGATCGGAGGTCTGATCCGCGGGGTAGAGCATCGGTCCCTCCGGTATCAGTTGGGCGAGCCTCTCGACCAGCGGCGCGAGGCCCTCTCCGGTCCTTGCGCTTACGGGGAATATCTCGTCCACGACTTCCAACTGCGCTGCATCGGACAGGACAGGCACGAGCTCGGCGTGCCCGATCCGGTCGGCCTTGTTGACCGCGCAGATGACCGGCGTACCCGCGTTCGCCGCCAAGAGTGCCTTGGCGATGAATCTGTCGCCCGGGCCTATCCCCTGATCCGCATTGACCACGAACAGCACCACGTCACTGTCGGCGATCTCACGCTCCACCCGGGACTGCATCCGGCGGGTCAACTCATCCCGCGGACGCTGCACGCCCGGCAGATCGGTAAGTACGAGTTGCCAGCCAGCGGAGGTGTCGGTGGCTATCCCCCGCACTGCTCTGCGGGTCGTCTGGGGTCGATCGCTGACGATCGCCACATGTCCACCTACCAGCGCGTTGACCAAGGTCGATTTCCCTACGTTGGGCCTACCCGCAAGTCCGACGAAACCAGCCCTGCTCAACGGGATCCGCCGGCGCCGTCCAGACCAGCCAGGATTTCGTCCTGGAGCGCGAGCATCTCGCCACCGTCGCTCTCGTGGTCGTAGCCACAGAGATGGAGCGTGCCGTGTACGGCCGCTTCGATCACATCGCTTGCATGATCCGGACAGATGAATACATCGCCCATCTCACGCGGCACATCCCCTTCCGGGCTCTCATCGTCGATCGGGAAGGCGAGCACGTCGGTGGCTTCATCCACTCCGCGATGGGCGTAATTGAGGGTCCGCATCCTCCCTTCGGCCACGATCTCCACCCCCACATGACCTGAAGTGACGCCCGCGGCAGAGAGCGCTGCCGCCACGGCTTCCTGCAGATCTTCGGGGCAGTCGCTCAAGTCGATGCTCATCGCTTTCCTTTCCGGCGCTCGGAGAAGCGTCCGTACGCCTCGACGATTCGCTGGACCAGACGATGCCTGACCACGTCATCTCCGCCGAAGCGGATGAAGCTGACATCGGGAACCGAATCGAGGATCTCGCCGACTTGCACCAGCCCCGACTGCGATTCGTCCCCGAGATCGATCTGGGTGATGTCGCCGGTCACGACCATCTTCGAGCCGAATCCGAGGCGGGTGAGGAACATCTTCATCTGCTCGGGCGTCGTGTTCTGAGCCTCATCGAGGATCACGAAGGAGTCGTTGAGCGTGCGGCCGCGCATGAAGGCGAGAGGTGCGACCTCGATCGTCCCTCGTTCGAAGTATGAGTTCACCCGCTCCGGATCGAGCATGTCGTAGAGGGCATCGAATAGAGGTCGGAGATAGGGATCCACCTTGGCCTGGATGTCACCAGGGAGAAATCCCAGGCGCTCACCGGCCTCGACGGCAGGGCGGGTGAGGATGATGCGGCTCACGTCGCCGCGAGACAGACATGCAACGGCTGCCGCCACGGCGAGGAACGTCTTACCCGTGCCCGCCGGACCGATACCGAAGGTGACCGTGTTGTCGCGGATCGAATCCGTGTAGTGCTTCTGGTTGACCGTCTTGGGCGCGACCCGGACATTCCGGTGCTCCCAGACCACACCCTCGAGCACCTCGGCGGGACTCACGGCCTGACGCAATGCGCCCGTCACCGAATCGATCGTCTCGGGGACCAACTCGTGCCCCTTCTCGACCAGGCCCACCAGCTCTCCGACCACCTCCTCGGCAGCCCGAACCTGACCTTCGTCGCCTTCGAGGGTGAGTACGTTGCCGCGCAGGAACAACTCACAGCCCAGCTGGTCCTCCAACTCGCGGAGCGTCGCATCCTGTGACCCCGCGAGCTCGGCGGCGATCGAATTGTCGATGGTCAGCTGACTACGAGCCAAGTCGTTCGCGTACCGCTTCGCTGACGCGGGAACCGTCGGCCCGACCCGCGACCTTGGGCATCAGCGCCTTCATCACGCCTCCCATGTCCTTCTGTTCGGTTGCTCCTGTCTCCGATATCGCCTCGTCGACCAGAGATCCGAGTTCGTCATCCGAGAGCTGCTCAGGGAGATACGACTCGATCAAACGCGCCTCTGATTCTTCTGCGTCGGCCTGCGGGATCCGGTCGCCGTCGCGGTAGGCCTTCGCGGCATCGAGGCGACGCTTGCGCTCGCGCTGAAGTACGGCGACCTCGTCACCGTCGCCCATCTTCTCGTCCTGCTGGAGTTGGTCGGCAATCATGCGCAGGGTCGTGAGGCGGTCACGATCCTTCTCGCGCATCGCCTCCTTGACGTCGGACTGGACTTTTTCGAGGATTTCTCCCATCGGGCGTAGGGTAGCCGTCGAGACACCCGCTAGGGCAGCACCACTTGCTCGACCTCACCCAACGGCATCTGGAGGAAGCGTGTGCCGAGCTCCGTGAAGGCCTCTGGGTCACCTGTGCAGAGAAACGAGTAATCGCCCTCGCGCTTGCTGGTGGCGGTCAGATCTCGCTCGGCGAGCACCCGCTGGCACATTGCGGCGATCGCATGTCCTCCGGTCACCAACCTCACATCCCGCCCGAGACTCCGTTGGAGCATCGGTGCGACCAACGGATAATGGGTACATCCGAGGATCACGGTGTCGACCTCTGCCCGCTTCAGGGGCTCGCAGTACGAGCGGACCATCTCGACCACGTTCCGGTCGAACGGGAATCCCCGTTGGATCACCGCTGCCAGATCAGGTGCCTCTACCTCGGTGACGGTGAGCGGGCGGTGTTGTGCCGCAAGCGCCCGGAGATAGGATCCGCTCCTCACGGTGGCGGGAGTGGCCAAGACTCCGACCCGACCCGAGTCCGTCACTGCAGCCGCAACCTCTGCCTCGGGTTCGATCACCGCGACTACCTCCACCCCTCGAGGCTCCGCGATCTCTCTTGCTGCTGCCAGCCCGGCCGAGGCTGCAGAGTTACAGGCGATCACGATCAACTTCGTACCCCGCTCGAGCAGATAGGAGGTGATCGTGCGGACGTTCTGCGTCAACTGCTCTTGGCTCAAGGCCCCGTACGGGAAGCGGAGGTCGTCCCCGAGGTAGAGGAAGTCCTCAGTGGGGAGGCTGACCAGACACTCGTGCAAGACGGTCAGGCCCCCGACTCCGGAGTCGAACATCGCGATCGGAAGCTCCGCCGGGGGTCGAGTGGGGCCCTGAGCCGGGCCAGGGGAAATCACGAAGCGCCCTACGAGGGCTGGATGTACATCAGGAATACGGCGACAACCGCAAGCAGCACGCAACCCCACCAAGCGAACCCGAGTATCTGCGAGTTCCTGGAAAACTCATCGCCCGTGATCTGGCCGGACTCGGCCAATTCAGCGCCTCGTCTGAGGCGAGGCATTATCACCGCGCCAACCAGGCCCAACATCACGATCACGGCTGCCAGCCCGAAAGAGACCCAAGGCTCGGAGAACTCACCTTGTCCATTGCCCACCAGGTAAAGACCCGCGACGAGGAGGATGGTCAGACCCGGGGTGACCAACGCTCGATTGATCCAGAGCATCGCGACCATCACGCCTCCGATCGACGCGGTCTCGCGCTTGCGCAGATACGACATCAAGAGCGGTTGGACGAACAGAGGTCCAACTCCTGCGATCGCTCCGATCACATGGATGGAGGTCCCGATCTCCGCTCCCGTGACTGCAGTGAGGGGATTCATGATCGGGACGATACCCGCATCATGAGACCAGACCATTCGCCCTCTCGACGACGTTCCGTCTCCTCGAGACCCGCGGCGGCAAAGGCCTCCGAGACCGCATCGACCTCACGATGCAGCATGCCGGAGCATACGAACACCTCTGGTGGCTCTTCCAGTGCCTTTGCGCAGGTCTCCAGCAACGGGGCGGTCAGGTTCGCTACCACCGTTTTCGCAATCCGCGGGGATCGCTCGCGAACATCGGACCGTTCGAGATCTATCTCGACTCCGTTCGCCGATGCGTTCTGCTCGACTGCTTCCAGCGAGGCAGGCTCGCGATCCGAGGCGTGAACAGGCGACCAACCCAGCTTTGCAGCTGCGATAGCCAAGATGCCGGAGCCGGTACCCCAGTCCGAGAAGGGTCCCTCCGCTTCTCCGGCCTCAGCGAGGGCAACGAGCATCTCCAGGCAGAGCCGGGTGGTCGAGTGAGCGCCGGTTCCGAAAGCCATTCCGGGGTCCACGACGACATCTATCTGCCCCTCTGTGGCTTCGAACCATGACGGTCGAACCCGCAAGCGATCGGCAATCACTACCGGGCGGTGGAAATCGGTCCAGCGATCCGCCCAGTCATCGGGAACCTCGGTCGTGGATACCTCTACCGTGCGCCCCCCGCCGGTGACCGCCTCGATCTCACCGAGATCAGGAACCTCTCCCGGCGCGCCGTAGATCGCGAACTCAGCGAAGTCGGGGCCGCGCTCCTCCTCGACTCCGTTCGGGGCCAGATCGAGCATGGCGAGCAGGACCTCGTCAGCCTGATCGGGCGAACACCGCACCGAGAGGCGGATCACTCGAGCTCTTCAGCCAGACGCAGGGCTGCCTCCCGTTGCTTGCGGCTGAGTTTCTTCGGTACCCGGATCTCCACGATGGCATGCAGGTCGCCGCGCCTGCCTCCCCCGAGCGCCGGCAGCCCGTGTCCCTTGAGCAAGATCTCGTCACCCTGCTGCGAGCCGGCCGGTACCTCGAGGGTCTCGCGTCCCTCGAGGGCCTCGATCTCGACCTCGCCACCCAACATTGCGGTGGTCACCCCCGTCTCTGCCCGTGTGTAGATCTCGGTGTCACGACGGGCAAACCGGTCGTCCGGCTCGACCCGCACCTCGACGTAGAGATCGCCTGGGGGCGCACCTGGTTGCCCCGCATGACCCGCCCCGTTGATCCGAATCCTCTGACCATCCTCGATGCCAGCGGGAACGTCGACCTCCCAGGATCGCCTGCCGGCGATTCGTCCCGCGCCACCACAGGCCTCGCATGGTCGGTCGGGGACCCTTCCGACTCCACCGCACCTGTCGCAGGGACCGCTGCTGAGAACCCGTCCGAAGATGCCGTCGCTCACTCTGCGGACCTCTCCTGCCCCACCGCATGCCTCGCACTGGGTAAACCCACTTCCGGCCGCTGCGCCCTCGCCGTCACAAGCCTCGCAGGGATTGACCGCCTCGAAGCTGACCTCTCGGGTGGTTCCGGCGACCAGTTCCTCGAGTTCGACCTCGACCCGCACCCCTATGTCCGCACCGGAGGAAGGTCCGGTCTGCTGGCGAAAGGGGTCGCCGCCGAAGAAGGCGTCGAAGATGTCCTGGATGCCTCCCGGGCCTCCGGCCCCGGGTGCCCAGCCTCCGGAACGCAGTCCCTCGTGTCCGAAACGATCGTAGGTACCCCGCCTCTCTGGGTCGGACAGGACCTCGTAGGCCTCCGCAGCCTCCTTGAACTTCGACTCGGCTTCCGGGTCGTGGTCGTTCACATCCGGGTGGAGTTCTCTCGCCAGTCGCCGGAAAGCCTTCTTGATCTGATCAGGCTCGGCATCCCGGGTGACCCCGAGGGTCTCGTAGTAGTCAGTCGGCATCGGGTGGACCGGAGTCCGCTCAGCCTTCGTAGACGGTCTCGAAGAACCTGGAGAGGTCGTCGGCGGCAGACTGCACCGAGGCGATTGCCTTCGGGTAGTCCATCCGCACCGGGCCGATCACCCCGACCGCGCCGAGGTTCCGGTAGCCGAGACCGTAGTTCGCACCGACCACGCTGACCGACCGGAGTTCGGGCGCCGGATTCTCCTCGCCGATCCAGGCATAGACCGAATCCCGCTCCAACGCCGTACGCAGCGTCTCGAGCAGATCCATACGCCGCTCGAGGGCACCGACGATTCCTGCTGCCCCGACCATCTCGTCCGAGACCGACTCGAGCAACCGGTCGGTCCCGTCGACGTAGAGACGCTCCTGGGCTGTGCTCCCGAGGTCGGTGAAGGTGCTCTCGATCTCGGCTACGAACTCACGCTCGGCCCGCCCGAGATCCGGATCGGCGAGCCGGCCGGCAAGCATTCTCGCCCCCACTCCGATTCCGGTGAGCCTCTCGTTGAGGTAACTCCCCGCCCAGGAGACGAGTCCCGGGTCGACCTCCTCGGGAAAGGTGAAGACCCTCTTGGTCACCTCACCGTTGGATGCGATCACGACCACGGTCACTACCCTGGGCCGCAACCTCAACACCTCGACCCGATGCACGGTCGCGGTCTCGATCGGCGGAGCCGTGACCAGGGCAACCAGGTCGTTGAACCGGGCCAGAGCCTCGGTGGTCTCGCGAATCGCCTCGTAGACCTCGCGTTTGGCGTGAACCTCGGATGCGGGGTCGGTGGCCGCAACCGTGCGACTGTCTCGAGAAAGAAGCTGCTCGACGTAGAAGCGGTACCCGGCATCGGTCGGAATCCTCCCGGCAGACGTGTGGGGGTGCGTCAGCAAGCCCTCGTCCTCGAGGGCCGCCAGCTCGGATCGGATGCTCGACGGGCTCCAACCCGGTTCGTCGCGCTCGGCGAGCATTCGGGACGGCACGGGTCGTCCCTCGCGGAGGTAGATCTCCACGACCGCAGCGAGGATCGTCTGTCGGCGCTTGCTCAGCACGCTTCTGATTTTACGAGGCCGTGGGGCGCGGGGAGGGATCTACGCCTGACCAGAGGCCAACTCGGCCTCGGCGTTGCGTATTACCTCGTTGTCACCCTGGACTGCCACTGTCTCGCATGTGACCGTCCCGCTGCTCGAATCGGTGATCGTCGAGGAAACGACCAGCTCCTGCTCGGGGAACCCCATACCCCTGAACTGGACCGAGAGCCTCTTGAGCGCACGCGGATCGCCATCGGCTGCCTCGGTATGAGCTCTGGCCACCTGAGCCATCATCCAGAGTCCGTGGAGGATGTTGCTCGGGAGGCCGACCTGCTTCGCGAACTCGGCATCGATGTGGATCGGGTTGAAGTCACCCGAGGCGCCGGCGTAGCGGTGCGGCAGATACTTGTCAGGGGTCGTCTTTAGCTCGGGCAACGAGTCGCCAGCCTTCAGGTCTTCCAGAGCCATTACTCCACCCCCCTCACGATGTTGGTCCAGGTTCCGCGGCAGACCTCCTGCCCGTCCTGATTGGTCGAAATCGATTCGAACACGTAGAAGCCCTTGTCGTCCTTCTGGAAGATCTCCTTGCATACGACCTTGGTCGAGACCACGTCACCGGCGCATACAGGGTCGCCCCAGACGAACTCTTGGCCCCCGTGGAGCATGGTCGCGAAGTTGATACCCACCTCCGGGTCGAAGAGCACCGGGGCGACCGCCGGCGACGAGTAGACCACGCAGAACATGGGAGGGGCGACCACATCACGGAATCCCGCCTCCTTGGCAGCGGCCGAGTCTTGATGAACTGGTGACTTCTCCCCGACCGCGTTTGCGTACTCACGGATCTTCTCGAGACCGACCGTGTACTCGGTCGGCCCCCACTCCTTGCCCACTGCCTTGGTATCGACTGGCATCGTCGGCGATTCTAGCCAGCACGGAGGAACGGGTGCCTGCCCGCCTCAGCCACCTTCGGGCTCATCGTCGCCGAACTCGAGCACTGCGAGGAATGCCTCTTGAGGGACCTCGACGGCTCCGACCTGCTTCATCCGCTTCTTGCCCTTCTTCTGCTTCTCGAGGAGCTTGCGCTTCCGGGTCACGTCTCCCCCATAGAGCTTTGCCGTCACGTCCTTGCGGAGGGCCTTCACCGTCTCGCGGGCGAGGATCCGCGAACCAACCGCGGCCTGCACGGGGACATCGAACAACTGCCTGGGAATGGTCTTCTGCAGTCGAGCGACCAACGCCTTGCCTTGTTCGTAAGCCGAATCGGTGTGCACGACGAGAGACAGTGCATCGACGCGGTCTCCGGCCAGCAGGATGTCGAGCTTGACCAGCTCGGAGGGGCGGTTGCCCACCGGCTCGTAATCCAGTGAGGCGTAGCCCTTGGTCTGAGACTTCAGCTGATCGAAGAAGTCCAGCACTATCTCCGCGAGCGGGAGGTCATAACGGATCTGGACTCGCTGGGTCGACAGGTAGTGCATGTCCACGTGCTCCCCCCGTCGCTTCTGGCAGAGCTCCATGATCGCGCCCACGTAATCGGTCGGGGTGATGATCGTCGCCCTGATGTAAGGCTCGAGGATCTCGTCGATCGCATTGGGATCGGGCATCTCGGACGGACTCCTCACCTCGACGACCTCACCCGCGTTCAATCTGACCTCGTAGCGGACCGTCGGTGTGGTTGCGAGCAGTTCCAGGTCGTATTCGCGTTCGAGGCGTTCGCGAACGATGTCCATGTGCAGCAGACCGAGGAATCCACAACGAAAACCGAACCCGAGCGCCTCGGAGGTCTCGGGTTCGAACGAGAGCGCGGCGTCATTCAGAGCGAGTCTGTCGAGCGCATCGCGAACGTCCTCGTAGCGATCGGTGTCGAGGGGGAACAGGCCGCAGAAAACCATGGGGCGAACCTCTCGGTAACCGGGAAGCGCCTCGGTCGCCGGCCTTTCCCGAGAGGTAAGTGTGTCTCCAACTCTGAGTTGGGTCACGTCTTTGATGCCGGTGATCACGTACCCGACCTCACCGGCCGACATCCGTTTCGCAGGCCGCATCTCGGGCGTGAAGAATCCTATGTCGTCTATCTCGGCTTCGGTCCCCGTCTGCATCGCTGCGATCGACTCCGACTTCGCAAACGAGCCGTCCATCATCCGCACGTACGCGACGACACCGCGGTACTGATCGAATTCGGAATCGAAGATCAATGCCCGCGGAGATGCGGCGGCATCTCCCGCAGGCGGCGGAACCTTGGCGACGATCGCTTCGAGCACCTCCTCGACCCCCTCGCCGGACTTGGCCGAGATCCGAAGTGCGTCATCCGGATCGGATCCGAGCAGGTCTGCCACCTCACCGGCCACGCGGTCGGGCTCGGCACCGGGCAGATCCACCTTGTTGAGCACCGGAATCAATTCCAGACCGGCATCGATCGCGGCGTAGGCATTGGCAACCGTCTGTGCCTCGACCCCTTGTGCCGCATCCACCACCAGTAATGCTCCCTCACACGCCGCCAGCGAACGAGATACCTCGTATGAGAAGTCGACGTGCCCCGGTGTGTCGATCAAGTGGAGGTCGTAGGTATCGCCGTCGCGGGCCGTGTACGCAACCCGGACCGCCTGCGCCTTGATCGTTATTCCACGCTCGCGCTCGAGATCCATCGAGTCGAGTACCTGCGAGCGCATCTTCTTCGGGTCGACCGCACCGGTGATCTCGAGGATCCTGTCGGCGAGGGTCGACTTGCCATGGTCGATGTGGGCGATGATCGAGAAGTTCCTGATCTGGTCCATGTCTGTGAGGCAGTATGGCGAGGACGCGCCCGCGCGGAACTAGTCGCGGATCCGACGAGCGACCCGCAGCAACTGATGGGCCTCCGGGACCCTCATCGCAAGTACGGCGCCTATGTAGACAGCGCCCCCCACGCCGAGGGCCAGCCCGACCGAGAGGATCTGCGCTCCGAGGCCTGTTCCGAGCGCCCCCTCGAGGAGATTCCAGATCTCCCACGAGATTCCGGCGAGCAGCGCAGACGCGATCAGGACCCTGAGGCTCACCGAGAGCAGCCTCATCACCTCGAGCCCGCTCAATCGCTTTCGCAGGACGACCGACTGGAGCAGGGTCGAGATGGCGCTGGCGGCAGTGGTCGCGAACATGATCCCGGCGATCCCGTACGGCTCGTAGAGAGCTGCGGAGATACCTGCGGTCAGCGCGAGGTTCACGGCCGCGAACAGCGCCGGCAGCCAAGGCTCCTGCATGCTGAAGAAGGTTCGGTTCTGCATCGTCAGCAGTCCGTTGAACGGCAAAGACAGCGAGAGCCAGAAGAGGGCGCTCGCCACCAGCACCGTCTGCGCCGAGTCGAATTCGCCGCGCTGATAGATCAACCGGACGATCGGTTCCGAGA
>CAIUSP010000094.1 GCA_903901855.1 uncultured bacterium
GGTAGGGGTCCAGAGGCGACTTGGAGGTAAGGAGGCGGTCCCGTCGCTCGATTGCGGGGCCGCCTCTCTTTTTTTACATCAGGTTCACGGGCAGGTCACATGTGAGCGTGAGCTTCGCAAGAGACTCCCCGTGTAAGGCCTCAATAGGTCCAAGCAAAAAAGGCAAGGGAAGGAGCTGCAAAGTGAAAAGGTCCCGATTCAAGATTGCGTTGGTTGCATGTGCAGCGGTTGCTTCGGTAGCCGTGTTGCCTGCAGCGGCGCAGGCAAAGAAGACGATCACGATCAGCGGGTCGACCTCGGTCGCACCGCTCATGACCAAGTGGGCCCGGGCGTATGCGCGGACCACCAGCGTAGGCTTCCGGATCCTCCAGGGAGGTTCTGACGTCGGCGTGGCTGATGTCTCGAAGGGCGCCGTCACCATCGGGATGTCTTCGCGTGATCCAAAGGCAGGAGATCCGGGCGGGCTTGTATGGAACAAGACCAACAAGGACGCGCTTTGCGTGATCACGCACAAGACGAATACGGTCGCGAACATGACTCAGGCTCAGGTTCAGGCGGTATTCGGTGGTTCGGTGCGTAACTGGAACTCGGTGAGCGGTTCGAACAAGTCGGGCACGATCGACGTGAACGTCCGTACGCCAGCCTCAGGGACTCAGGATGCGTTCAAGAAGCTGTTTCTCGGCTCGACGAGCGTCTTCAGCGGGGCATCCCAGAAGGCGTCGAACGGTCTGATCCAGCAGACGGTCAAGTCGAACGAGAACGCGGTCGGCTATGTCTCGCTGGCATTCCAGGAGGGTGTGCACACCGTGGCTTACAACGGCACAGCCTGCACGCTCCGCAATGCCAAGGCAGGCACCTACGAGGGGACCCGTAACTTCTGGGTCGTCACCAAGGGTGCACCTACGGGGGCAGCCGCCAAGTTCATCAGGTGGATCAAGACCTCCCGCACCGCATCGAAGATTGCCGACTCCGAGTGGGTATCACTCTGAGAAAGGGCGTCTTCAGCAGGCTCCCGAGCCTCAAGGGGGTCGCTTCCACGCCGGACCAGCGCGCCGAGCTGATGCTCGGTGCGCTGGCGGTTGGAAGCCTCGTACTGATCGGGTTCATGATCGCCTTCGTCATGGGCGAAGCGTGGCCCTCTTTTGCGAACAACGGCTTCTTCAAGTGGTTCGGCTGGGGTGGGAACACGGATCAGCAGCTCGAGGGGATCTTCAATTCCCCAGGTGACCCCGCGTCGTACGTCTACGAGATCAGGACCTTTCCGCTTCTATACGGGACGATTCTGATTACCGGCGGAGCGGTGATCATCGCCACCGTCCTGTCCGTGCTTTCCGCAGTCTTCATCGTGGAATTCGCGCCGGAGGCTCTGCGCAGGGCTCTAGAGCCGATAGTCAAACTATTGGCGGCGGTTCCATCGGTCATCTACGGCTTGATCGGGGTCCTCGTGATCGTTCCATTCTTCGATCAGGTGTTCATCACCGAAGGCGCCAAGGAGTCGGTTCAGTACGTGATCCAGCTCACCGGCTCGAATATCACGGTGGCGGTCTTCATCCTTACGATCATGATCGCGCCAATCATGATCGCGATCGTCGTGAACGCCCTCAACTCGGTTCCGGACTCATGGAGCCAGGGTGCAATCGCACTCGGGGTCAATCGTTGGCGTGCCATGTGGACCGTGGTGGTTCGGGCGGCTCGTCCTGCGATAGTTGCTGCTGCGGTGCTGGCGACGGCGCGCGCCCTCGGCGAAGCGATCATGCTCTCGATGGTCTCTGGCTCGGTTTCATTCTCCCCCAACCCTCTGGACGGCCTGATCTTCTTCCTGGAACCCGCGCGGCCCTACGCCCCGGCGATCGTGGAGAACTCCGAGGGGTTGACGATCCCGCCCTTCGGTCAGACGATCTACGCGTTTGCCGCAGTTCTGCTCTTCTCGGCAGGGATGCTCTCTTTCGCTGGTTGGTTCATTCGCCAGAAACTCCGCAAGTACACGCTGACGCCAACCTGAGCCATGGCCACCCCTACGGAAAAGAAGACCCGCAAGCCGCCATCGAAGGCTCGGAAGAGGTCCCAGCAGACATCGTCGAAGACCAAACGAGGCAAGACCCGGCCCGGCAAAGCCGCGGTGGCCGCATCATCGAACGGAATTGCTGTCGGAGGTCACAACGGTCCGTTCGAGGATCTCCTCGATCGAGCGCCCTGGCGGGAGAACTCCGATGACTTCGACCCCCATGCAGAGCGAGAGGCGTGGAGCCTGATGGATCGAATGGGACTTCGTTTGGCATGGGCCGCGGGGATCTTCCTCTGCGTGGTTGCCGCAGCGATCGTGCTCTATCTGCTGGTTCGAGGTCTGCAATTCGTCAAGATCAGCGAACTCACGTCGAGCCCGTTGCCGTCACTGGACCAGAGCCAGTCCGGGGGCTATCTCGACCCGATTCTCGGGACCCTCATCCTGACGGTTCTGGGCATAGTCATCGCGCTTCCTATCGGAGTCGCGATCGCGGTCTGGCTGAGCGAGTACGGTCGCCCGAAGCCGCTCGCCCGCGCAGTCGAGTCAGCGGTCGAAATCGTGGCCGGGACCCCGAGCATCGTCCTTGCGATCTTCGGCCTGATCATCTTCCAGGGAAGCTTCTTTTCCTTCCTGTCCTTCTCCGCTGACGGTGGGGCGGTGTTCGGACGGTCCTTTTTCTGCGCGGGCGCCATGATGGCTCTGATTGCGCTTCCGCTAGTGGTCGGGTCTACCCGCGAAGCGTTGCAGGCGATCCCTGCGCATGTTCGAGAGGCCTCCTATGCCTTGGGCAAGGACCGGGCATCCACCATCAGGCGCGTACTTCTACCGGGCGCTCGGGCTGGAATCGGTACAGGAGCATCGCTTGGGATGGGACGGATCGCTGGAGATACGGCCATCGTCGTGCTGCTACTCGGCGCAACGCTGGAACTCCAGCCGGTCGGTAACGCTCCGGTCTTCTCGCTGCTGAAGGGAACCGGCAGCACTCTCACCAGTTACGTCTACAACAACTCGCCGGCAGGCGAAGGAAATGCGCCCGAGAAGGCGTACGCCGCAGCATTCGTCCTGCTCTTGATCGTCATCTTCCTGAACTTCGCGATAGCAGCCCTAGTCAGACGAAAGGAGCCGGAATGGAGAAGCTGAACACACCACCGCCGGTAAGGCGGATCAGTCCGGACAAGAAGTCCAAGCCCGCCAAGCCGAGCAGTACGACAGCGGCCTCGAAGCGGAACGGAAAGGTTTCCGTCAAGACCGGTCGGTCCCGTCCGAAGGTCGAGTCGATCGAGCGAATGCGGACCGTCGATCTCGGTATCGCCTACGGAGGAAAGTCCGCCGTGAACGGGGTCTCATTGCAGATCAAGAAGGGCGAGGTGTTGGCGCTCATCGGACCCTCAGGCTGCGGCAAGACCACCTATCTCCGGTCACTGAATCTGCTCGTGGAGCAGACGCCTACCGCGACACGAACGGGCAAGATCATGCTCGACGGCGAAGACGTGGACAAACTGGAGTTGACCGAGCTGAGGCGGAAGGTCGGGATGGTCTTCCAGCAGCCGAACCCGTTCCCGATGAGCATCTTCGACAACATCGCATACGGCATACGCGAGCGAGGCTCTCGAAAGCCAACCCGGCGAGTACTGAAGCCGTTCGTCGAGGAGGCGCTGGACCGTGCCAATCTGCTCGAAGAGGTCAAGGACAACCTCAGCCACCCGGCGCTTCGGCTGTCAGGTGGTCAGCAGCAGCGGTTGTGTATCGCCCGTTCGCTTGCCGTCGAGCCCGAGGTACTTCTGCTCGACGAGCCCTGCTCGGCACTGGATCCGCGCTCGACTGCTGCGATCGAGGATCTCGTTCTCAAGTTGCGCAGCGAAATTGCGATCGTGATCGTGACCCACAACATGCAGCAGGCACAGCGGGTTGCCGACCGCGTGGCGTTCATGTACCTGGGGGACTTGGTCGAGGAAGGAACCGTCACTCAGGTTTTCGACAAGCCGCAGCAGAAGCGCACCCGTGACTACGTAAGCGGTGACTTCGGGTGAGAAGATTTGCCGCGATCCTCTTTCGCCGGCTCGGCGTGTCGTTGCCACTGTGTCTCGTGGCGACTGGCTCCCTGCTCCTCATCCCCGGCTGCCAGTCGACTCAGTCCAAGAGCGCCGAGCTGGCGGAGCAAGGTGCCGAGATGATCGATCCGGGAACTGTTCAGATAGGCAACGAGAACGTTCAGGTCGAGGTTCTCGAGAGCGTCCTGCTGACCGACGAGTACGGTGCTGCGGTTGCTGTGACCCTCAAGAACAATTCAGACCGATTCCTGGCGAATTTGCCGATCCTGATCGATGTTCGGGACAAGAGGGGGAAATCGATCTTTCGCAACGATCAGGTGGGAACCGCTCCTGCACTGCTTGGCTACCCGCTCGTAGGACCCGGAGAGACCGTGACTTGGGTCCACGATCAGATCCTGGCATCGGGAGCACCTGCATCGGTGAAGGTCAAGGTCGGATCCAAGGTGGATGCTCCACCCGCTGGTGAACCGCCGAAGATCGTGGTTTCCGACATCAAGCTCCAGGTCGATCCGGTTTCCGGAGTCGAGGTGGTCGGCGATGCGGAGAACCTGTCTCCTCTCGACCAGCAGGAACTTACCTTCTTTGCCGTTTCGCGCAAGGGGGGCGAGATCGTGGCCGCCGGTAGGGGTGGTCTGAAGAAGCTCTCGGGAGGCCAGAAGACGGACTTCGCAAGTTTCTTCATCGGCGATCCCCAAGGCGGAGATGTGTCCGTCGAGGCGCCGCCGACAACTCTCAACTGACGAACACGAACGCAGAGAACTCTCAATGCCAACGGCCAGGGAAGGAAGGAAAGGACGAAGATGACCACCAAGACCAAGCGAAGCACTACCTCGAAGAAGAAGACATCTCGGAAGGAAAATGAGGCGATCAGCGTTCTGCCCATGCTCGGTGCGGAGGGCGATGAGTGCCGGGAGTGCGGCTCCCCACTTGCGACGGATCAGCGTTACTGCCTGCAGTGCGGAGGCCGTCGGTCCGGTCCTCGTGTCGAATTCAGCCACCACTTGCTGAACGCCGGCCCGGATGCGCATGTGGAGGCTGGTACGACTCAGGCTGCCGCCACCAAGGCCGGAGGCGACTGGGGAGGGGCAAAGGGAGTGGCTGGCGGCATCGCCGTCCTCGGCATCATGCTCCTACTCGGTGTCCTCATCGGTCGAGGTCAGACCACCAATACCGCCCAGCAACCCGTGGTGGTGAGCGGCACGGCGACGACCGCTACCACGGCCGAATCAGCGGATAAGTCGGGTAAGAGCGACGGCCAGGGCGGAGATGACGTCGATGTTGGCAATGCGAAGACCATTGATCAGGGCACCTTGGATGCTCTTGGAGACGCCAGTGGCAAGGATTACTTCGAGGCTTCCAAGAATCTCCCCGACACGATCGCTACTCCCGGCAAGGCTGAGAAGAACGATCCCAACTGGAAGCCAGGCGGCGGTAGTGACGGGGTGACTATCCCATGAGAGAGCGGCTCGATGATGCGAAAGAGCGCTTGCTCAGGTTCACCAGTCGCAACGGCGGCAGCAGCGCTGGTGTGGGCACTCCAGAGATGCGTGCCAAGCGGGATGAGCTGCGCAAGCAGTTCGTCGAGCTCCAGTGGGATCTCGGAGGGATCGCATACGAGATGGCCGCGCGTGACCACTATCGGCTCGATGTCCTGAACAACCACGCGGCGAAGCTCCAGGAGGTGGACTCCCAGCTTGGGCAGATCGAACGCATGATGAAGATGGAGGAGTCAGGAGCGGCTGGAGCATGCCCAGAGTGCTCGGCCCTGCAGGCTCGCGGCGCGATGTTCTGCTGGCAGTGCGGTAAGGAACTCGTCCAGGAAGGCAAGGAATAGCGCTGACCGTTTCTCTTTGCAGAGACTGCGGCTCAGCCCTGGCACCAGAGCAGCGGTACTGCATCTCATGTGGCCTCAGGGTCGCACCGCTTGGCATGCCATCAGGCGGGGTGGCGGCACCTACTCTGCGCGCCGTAGCCGGAGCGCGCAAGGGTCCACCGGCGCAGGTCCTCTCGATGTACGCGGCCATCACCCTCGGCTTCGGCGTGGTGGTCGGAACTGCGCTCGATCCGGGTCTCACCGGTCTCGGGGCGGTTGGTCCTCAGATCATCCAGCTGACGGGTGAGGACTCGCCTCCGACCGATTCGGACATCACGGCTGATTCCGGTACAGGCGAGGAGACCGCGGCCCCTCAGCAGGCAGATACCGGCTCCGGATATTTCGGCTATGGCTCCGGCTCCAGCGGCTCTTACGGAGGCGGCGGAGGCGGCGGAGGCGGGGGGAGCAAGCCCAAGCCCAGATACCTCACCGGCACGGTCGCTCAGGTCAACCCATATGCAGAGAGCTATGCCCTTGCGATCGGCAACGGTCCACTTACGTCGGTGCATGCAGCCGACCCGCCCGAGATCGGGGCTGCTGTGAAGGTCAAGGTTGTCGAGCTGTTCAATGGCACCTATGCCCAGGCAGGCGCGCCCCAGACGCAGAAGACGGCCCGAAGTGCCCCAGCCAATAAGACCTCGACCAAGCAGTTCCTGAACCGCACTGCGCGCACGATAGAAGCCAGTGTCGAGTTCTCTGGCACGGTGAGCTACCGAGACACGATCAGAGGCATCTACACGGTGTCTTCTCTTGGCGTATCGGCTTTGGTCCATCTGCCCGACGGATCGGTGAATACCGAAATTCCTGAAATTGGAGATCTAGTCCAAGTGAAGGCGAAGGTTCAGGAGCTTTCCCAGACGAGTCGGGACAGGGGAGGAGACGAGCCTTCTGGGACGCCTCGTGAGGTGACCGGCTGCAATCCCGAGGCCTCGTATCCGACTGAGCCAGTGGGCGCTGAGACGAGATTAGTGGAGGAATCGCACACCGTCACCTTGACTGGGCTGACCAATTACTCAGTCGCAGGCATCGTCCAGCGCTCATGCGAGGACGACAGTCAGTTGATCGTATCGGCCGATGATTTGAACGAGAGCGGAGAAGATCTCTCTTTCGCGGCACCGGAAGAGTTCGATCTCGATCTGCTCGGTCTCGGTCAGTCGTTCATCTTGTATCTGCAGCGCGACGAACAAGGCGGAGCGGAGGTGCTCGGTCTGGTCAGCGATCACGGCCGTAGCGGCGCCGACGATGACACCTCGGCTCAGGGCGTGACCGGCTAGTTATCTAGGACGTGTCGGTCACACCTTTGGCTCGGTGATGTGACGTTCGGGCCTGATCCGTCCAAGTGCCGGAGACTACGGTCAGGGTGTGTGGTGGACCAGTGGGTTTCCAGAGAAACGGCGGTGTTGCGATGAGTCATTTCATCGGGGGAAGCCTGGTTCGGGAACAGGCCAGGCAGCGGTAGAGCTGCTGGCGATACTCCCGCTCGTAGGACTTGCTGCAGCGATCGTCTTCCATCTCGCAATCGCAGGATGGAGCCTCTGGTCTGCGGCTGAGGCGGCCAGAGCGGCGGCCCGGGCAGCGGCCGTCGATTCCGACCCCAGACAGGTGGCTCTCGCGGCACTGCCGACCGCGTTTCGCAAGAGAGCATCGGTGAGGCTCGATTCAGGCAGGGTCGAGGTGGGTGTCGCCATTCCCACGCTGGTGCCTGGCATCTCCCTTCCCAGAGTGAAAGTCGAAGCCGGTCCGCTCGAGCCCGATGCCTGAGCCGTGTGAGCGAGAGCGACGATGCGGTCAAGCGTCGATCGAACTGATCGCGGGGCTGCCCGTGCTGCTGATGGCCGGTGGACTGGCGCTGCAACTGCTTCTGGTCGGGTATTCGGTCTCGCTGGCTGACGGAGCGAGTCAGGCCGGAGCTGTTGCCGCTGCTTCCGGAGTTGATCCAGTTCAGGCTTCCCGTGAGGCCTTGCCGTCTTGGGCAGAGGGTCGAGCCAAGGTGGAGATCAGGGGGGAGCGGGTGGAGGTTCGGATCCAGCCCCCTACGGCCGTTCCGGGAATCGGCCGTTGGCTGGAGGTACGGTCCAGTGCCTGGGCGGTGCCGGATCCCGCTCCTTCGGGGTCCCCGCAGCCATGAGCAACCGCGCGATAGCGGTCGTCGGGTCCCCACAGGTCGAGTCGACCGTCGGTCTCGCAGCTTCGATCGCGGTGGCGAGCGCGAAGGCACATGGAGAGTCCTGCCTTCTGGTGGATCTGGTCCCGGACGACACGGTCTCCCGATCCTCGACCCTCCTGGCGTCGGCTGAGGCACGTTCGCTGGAGGCCAGATTGCGAGCCACAGGTCTCGAATCTGCCTCCCGGGGTCATATCTGCGCGATCTCCCTTGCGGAGTCGAGTTGGGACGAGATCGATCCGGCGGAGGTGACCGAGGCTGCCACACCGAGTCGGATCGTGCTCTCGCTCGGATCGAAACGACCCCACGAGCGGATCGCAGAATGGCAGGAAGGAGTCGGGGGATGTGTGGCGCTGCTGGACCTACCGGCCGAGAGATCGCTCGGAGCCCTGGTCTTCGCCGAGATGTCGGCTCGGGGTATTCCCGTGAAGCTCTGCGGCAGGCCGCCCGGCCTGGTTGCCGCGAGGCGCGCGTTGGCCGGGGTGTTGCCCGGCGGGCACGCCGAGCAGTATGGGCTGAGGGTGGTCTCGCACTTCGATCGAGTGAGCAGAAGCGGCGACCGCGCCAGGTGATCCCGAACCGAACACTCTCCGAGCGGGGTCAAGTCGCCCCAGCCGTTCTCGGCTGTGCCTTGGCGGTTGTGTTCGCATCGTCTCTCTTGGCGGGAATCGGCGGTGCCACCACCGGTGCCTCCCGCCTCCAGCGAGCTGCCGATCTCTCAGCGCTCTCTGCGGCTCGCACCCTCTACGAGGGGCTCCCTGAACTACTTTCACAAGGAAGCCCTCGCCGGTCATCGGAGGAGCTCGAGGAGGACGCACTCGATTCGGCCGAAGTCGCTGCCCGCCGAAACGGGGTAGACCCGGCGAGGGTTCGGGCCTTCTTCGAAGCGGGAAATCCACCCCTGCAGGTCAGGGTTGAAATGGTCGGCGGGATCAGTCTCGAGCGGCTGTCCGGCGGAGATCGATTGATGGGATCCGATCGGGGGGAGATCCGGGTGCTCGCCTCGGCCACTGCCGAGGCCGCGCCACCACCCGGCTGGTGGACGGGAATGCCCGCCTACGCGTCAGGCGGTGGCTACGCGGGCCCGCTCGCTTACCGAAACGGTGAAGGCATGCGCCCCGACGTGGCCGCTGCGTTCGATCGGATGTTCCGAGCCGCAGGCCGAGCAGGTGTGGCTCTCTACATAGTCTCCGGATTCAGGTCCGATGCGGAACAGGCGGAACTCTTCGCCCGGAACCCTGATCCGCGCTGGGTGGCCCCGCCGGGTAGATCACTTCATCGCTGCGCTACCGAACTCGACATCGGTCCGGCTTCGGCCTACGGATGGCTGGGTGCCAAGGCGCGGAGATTCGGTTTCACGCAGCGCTACTCGTGGGAGCCGTGGCACTACGGCTTCACCGCAGGCCCGGCGCCTTGCGCGTCGGTATCGGGCAGCGGTTCGAACGTCACCCCGGAGGCAGGCGCGGCTGGCTTGCCCTCGTTCGTACCGGCTCGATTCAGGGACCCCATCGTCAGAGCGGCAGCGAGATCTGGGGTGTCGGCGGTCTTGCTCGCCTCACAGTTGATGGCAGAGTCCGGCTTCGACCCGGATGCGGTGTCGCCGGCGGGCGCAGCAGGAATCGCCCAGTTCATGCCGGCAACCGCTCGCGAGTGGGGACTCCGAGACCGATTCGATCCGGTGGCCTCGATCGCAGCCCAGGCGCGGTTCATGGGTTCGCTTCTCAGGCAATTCGGTTCCGTTCCCCTCGCCCTTGCGGCCTACAACGCCGGTCCAGGCGCGGTCGCGTCGTGCGAGTGCGTTCCCCCGTATCCGGAGACACAGGCCTACGTGGCCCGGATCCTCGCCTTGATGGACGGCAGCGGTGCGCTGCTGGTACCGATGCCTGAGATCCGGCTCGTTCGGTGACTCGAAGCGATTCAGTCGGGGAGCAGCCGACCGACCGAGTCGGCCACGCAGCAGGGCTTCTCTGAGCCCTCTACCTCGACCGTGAACCTGACCACGATCTGAACCCAGCCGCCGCCGACGTCTTCCACCTCGACCAGTTCAGCGGTGGCCCGGATGTTCGATCCGGCCGGCACCGGAGCAGGGAAGCGAACCTTGTTCCACCCGTAATTGACGGCGAGCTTGAAGCCGTCGAGTTCCATCAGCTCCATCCTCAGCCCGTCGATCGCCGAGAGAGTGAGGTTCCCGTGCGCGATCGTGGTGCCGAAGGGGCTTTCGGTCTTCGCCCGCTCCACGTCGACGTGGATCCACTGGTCGTCTCCGGACAGTTTGGCGAACTCGTTGATGTCCTCCTGGGTGATGGTCCGCCACTCGCTGGGCCCGACCTGCTGGCCCTGCAGCGCCTTCAACTCCTCCAGACCGGTTGCCTTGACTCCAGCCATCCGACTACTTGCCCGCGTTCTCGGCGACGTACTTGGAGACCGCGTCGATCTGGGCGTCGGTCAGGACACCTTCGAATACCGGCATCCCGCCTCCACCGTTGATCACCTGAGATCTGACCTCTTCGTAGTCGGCTCCTGCCGAGTCGAGGTTGGGCCCGACGTTACCGTCGGTTCCCGCTGCGGAGAGCGTGTGGCAGGTACCGCAGTTCTGGACGAAGATGGTCTGTCCCTCATCGGCGGGAGCTGCTCCACTCTGCTCGGTCGTAGGTGCGGAAGACGATCCTCCCGACGATCCTGAATCTCCGCCGCCACACGCCACGAGCCCAAGTGCGGCTATGAGCGCTGCGGTGCTGGTCAGTACTACTGCTGCTGGCTTGCGCATCTGGTGGTGCTCCTTCCCCGAAGCATCGATTGCCGACAACCTTAGCGTGCGGGTGGGACCCTCACGCAACTCAGTCGCCTTCGAACTCCGGCTTCTCGCCGGCGAAGAATGCCTCCACGCCGCGCTTGAGATCCTCGGTCCCCATGCTGTCGGCGATCCCGTGGCGCTCGTTCTGGAGTTGTTCGGTGATCGAGTTGTCCAGGCTGCTCGCGATCAGGCTCTTCGACATCCGGGTGTAGTGAGGAGCGAGCTTCGCGAGTTTCTCGGCTTTCGCCAGGGCTGCCGACTCGAGCTCATCGTCGGAAACGACCTCGGTCACGAGGCCGAGCTCGAGGGCTTGGTCGGGCTTGATGACCGGATCCTCCAGCGCAAGCTCGATCGCTTTGGCCGGTCCCACTACGCGTGGGAGGAAGTAGGTCATGCCGCCATCAGGTGACGCACCGATCCGCCCGTAGGCGATGACGAAGAAGGCGCTCTCTGCAGCGATCCTGATGTCGCAGGAGAGAGCGAGGGAGAAACCGGCGCCTGCAGCCGCTCCGTTGATCGCCCCGATGACCGGATACGGGATCCGCCTGAAATCCACGATCGCCTGATGGAGCACCTCTGCACCGCGACGAACCTCTGCGGGCAGGTCGATATCGGGCTCCTCGACCCCCTTCTTGAACCAGTTCACGTCGCCGCCTGCGGAGAAGGCTCGTCCTGCCCCAGTCACGATCAGGGCCCGGAAGGGAGCGCGATCGGCGAGCCAGCTTGCTGCAAGGGTCATCTCGCCGATCATCTGTGGGCTCATGGCATTGACATCGTCGGGCCGATCGAGCAGCAGTTGCCCGATCTTCCCGTCGTCGGAGAGCGACGAAATCTTCAGCGTCTCGAACTCAGGTGGTGTGTTCTCCGTCAAACCGGCCTCGATTTCCTCTCGATTACCGTCTATCTACGGTTTCGATCATCCGTGAGCCTACCCTGTGTGAGATGAAGAAGACCGACCGGTCAGAGACCAGTAACGCGGAGTCGCTTGCAACCCAGCGCCGCGAACTCCCGGATGAGCCGGGCGTCTACATGTTCCGTGACTCCGATGGGGGCCTGCTCTACGTAGGCAAGGCGCTCTCGATTCGGAAGCGGGTCGGTTCCCACTTCTCGAAAAAGGATGGCCGCAACGCCAGGGAGATGATTCCGAGGATCGCGACGATCGAAAGCCTCGTCTGCGAGACCGAGGCCGAGGCTCTGATCACCGAGCAGAACTTCATCCGGCAGCACCGACCCAGGTTCAACGTGATGTTGCGCGACGACAAGTCCTATCCCTACATCGGGGTCAGCCTCGACGAGGAGTATCCGAGGGTGTACTTCACTCGCGAGAAGCCCAGGCCTCGGAGGGTCTACTTCGGGCCGTTCTCCTCTCCGCGCAAGGTGAGGAACACGCTCGATCTGTTGGGCAAGCTGTTCCAGTACCGAACCTGTGACGGTCCGGAGCCGGGTCGCCGCTCAGGGGTCCCGTGCCTCGACTACTACATAAAGCGTTGCGGGGGTCCGTGTGTGGACTACATCAGCAAGGAGGAGTACAGGTCCAATATCGATCGGGTGGTGGACTTCCTCTCGGGCCGGTACTCGGAGGTGGCGGGGAAGATCGAGTCAGAGATGAAGGCTGCCGCTGCTGCACAGGACTTCGAGCGCGCCGCGGTGATGCGCGACCGACTGGACGCCATCTCGGTGCTGATGGAGCGCCAGCGCGTTGCAGGAGCCTCGCTGCCGAACGCGGATGTGCTGGCGGTTGCGGTCGAGGGGAGTGATGCAAACGCCCAGGTATTCCAGATCCGCGACGGGATCCTCGCCGAGCGCCAGAGCTTCTATCTGACATCGGGAGAGGGTTCGGAAGCTGGCGAGGTGGCCGAGGAATTCCTCCTCCAGTACTACGCAGCCACTCCGGCGATCCCCTCTCTCCTCGTGGTGGGCCCTGAGTTACGCGAGCGCACCGAGGTCCTCACCGAGGCTCTCGCGGTGGACAGGGACCAGCAGGTCGAGGTCCGGGTGGCCGAGCGGGGGGATCTCAGGAAGCTCCGCGAGATGGCAGAGAAGAATGCCCGGCTGGCACTCGGACAGGAGATGCTCCGGCAGCAGCAGAAGCATCGGCAGAGGGCAGAGGCCCTCTCGGAGCTGCAGGAGGCGCTCGGTATGAAGCGCCTTCCGATGCGGATCGAGGGGTTCGACATCTCCAACCTGGGAGCGACCCATACGGTGGCCTCGATGGTGGTCTTCGAGAGCGGCGTCCCGAAGAAGGCCGATTACCGGAAGTTCTCGGTCAGGTTCGACGGCGAGGATGGAGCCGACCGGGCAGATTCGGGCCGGATCGACGACTTCGCTGCCATGCGTGAGGTCGTCGGCAGGCGGATCGGCCGGGGGAATGCGAGGGGCGACGAGGATTCGCAGGACCCCAAGGTGGACGAGAGCTTCTCAGCGATCCCGGACCTGATCGTGATCGACGGAGGCAAGGGTCAGTTGTCGGCAGCGATGTCGCAGTTGGGCGAGTTGGTCACCGATGAGGGCGTGACGGTGATCGGCCTCGCGAAGCGCCTGGAGGAGGTCTTCGTGCCGGGAAGGGGGGCGCCGATCATGTTGGAGACGGGCTCAGATGCTCTCCGCCTCCTCCAAAGGGTCAGAGACGAGGCACACAGATTCGCTCTCGGTTATCACCGCAACAGACGCGACAAGGCCATGACCAGCTCTGCGCTGGACGGCGTGCGCGGGGTGGGGCCCGCAAGGAAGAGAGCATTGATCGCGCACTTCGGATCCCCGGACGGCGTGATGAGCGCTTCGCGGAAGGAGTTGGAAGCAGTGCCCGGAGTGCCGGGTAAGCTCGCCCGCGAGATCCACCGTCAACTTCACAGAGCCGAGTGAAAGACCAGACCGACATCAGCGCAGCAGGCGACCGACTGATCGAGGGCGGGGAGGTCGAGGTCGCGGTGGTACCGCCCATGATCTCCGGAGATTCCGGGGACCACAGGGTCGAGATGGTCGTCATCACGGGTTATTCGGGAGCGGGTAAGTCCGAGGCGATTGCGGCCTTCGAAGACGGTGGGTACTTCTGCGTCGACAATCTGCCCCCCCGGATGATCGAGTCCCTCGGAGAGCTGTTCCGGCATCCAGGCAGTGGCGTGGAGAAGGCCGCAGTGGTCACCGATGTTCGTGGCGGCGAGTACTTCGAGGACTTGCTGGCGGTCATCGGCGACATCGACGGTGACGGGTTGGATGTGAAGGTCGTCTTCCTCGAGGCCGACGAGGAGGTCTTGCTCCATCGTTACAAGGAGACCCGTCGAAGGCATCCGTTGGCTCGCGAAGGGCGGATCGTCGACGGCATCCGGGAGGAGCGCGAGATGCTCTCACCCTTGCGAGAGCGAGCCGATGTGGTGATCGATACCACTGACCTCACCGGCGGTGGATTGAGGCGGCGAATCTCCAACGAACTGATCGGCCGGGTGGACGAGAACCTCAGCCTCGCCTTGACCATCCTGACCTTCGGTTTCAAGAACGGTCCACCACGCGATGCCGATCTGACCTTGGATGTCCGGTTCCTGCCAAACCCTCACTACGAGGAGGAGCTGCGTCCCCTGACAGGACTCGACCCGGCAGTAAGGCGCTATGTCGAGAAGGGCACCCAGGCGGGAGAGTTCTACGGCAGGTTGATGCCGTTGCTCGATTTCCTCATCCCTGCCTACGTTGTAGAGGGCAAGCAGCATCTGACGATCGCCATCGGCTGCACGGGCGGCCGTCACCGCTCGATCGCGGTGGCCGATCGTCTGGCGGAGGAACTCGGGGATCGAGAGGGCGTCAAGCTCCAGGTCGTGCATCGCGACACCGAGATCCCCTCCTGATCGCGGCCGCACCTAGAATCGGGGTTCGGTGAGTGCTACGCCCGTCATCTCGGCCAGAGGCCTGCGTAAGTCCTACGGGGAGTTCGAGGCCGTAAAGGGGATAGACCTCCAGGTCGAGAGCGGGGAGATATTCGCCTTCCTCGGCCCCAACGGTGCCGGCAAGACGACTACGGTCGAGATCTTCGAGGGCTACCGGAGCCGAACCGGGGGAGAGGTGGAGGTCCTCGGGGTCGATCCTTCACATCCGACCAACGAGTGGCGTGGAAGAGTCGGGGTGGTGCTCCAGGAGTGCGAGCTGGCCGCCGAACTGACGGTAAGCGAGTCGGTCTCCCAGTACGCCGGTTACTACTCGGCTCCTCGGGGGGTCGAGGAGACGATCGATCTGGTCGGACTCTCCGACAAGGCCGACTCTCGCGCCGGCAAGCTCTCCGGCGGGCAGAGGCGAAGACTCGATGTCGCGCTCGCCCTGGTCGGTGACCCTGACCTCCTCTTCCTCGACGAGCCGACGACGGGTTTCGATCCTCTGGCGCGGCGTCAAGCTTGGGATGTGGTCAGGAGCCTTCGAGACCTCGGGAAGACCGTCTTCCTCACCACCCATTACATGGAGGAGGCACAAGAACTAGCCGACCGCGTGGCGATCCTCGCCGCCGGCAGGATCGTGGCCGAGGGGCCACCGGATGAACTCGGAGGGAGCGAACGAGCAGTTACGAGGATCGACTTCACGCTCCCTGGAGGCGAGGGGACTGGAGGCCTCTCAGCGAACGATTTGCCCGACGACGTGGTGGCAGCACGCGTACCGAGGGGGCCTGGGCAGGCGGATGGCACGAGAGTCCACCTGAGGACCTCGGATCCCACGGCCGTCCTCGCCGCTCTCACCGGTTGGGCTGTCGAACGCGGGGTCGAGCTCGAGTCCCTGGAGGCGGTCAGGCCCAGTCTGGAGGACGTATACCTCGAACTGACGGGAGTGAACGGCGCAACCGAATCAGAGCCTCACCCTGGGGAAGCGGAGCGTAGGCGTCGGGGGAGGTCGCGGCGATGAGCAGTCTGGCACTCGTCCTCCACCAGTTCAGGTATGACCAGAAGAAGTTCTGGCGCAACCCGGCGTCGGTCTTCTTCACCGTCATGCTGCCGTTGGTCTTCTTGGTCATCTTCAACGTGATCTTCGGGGGAGACCCGATCGAGGGACTCGGCATAGATACGACCACCTACTACGTGCCCGCGATCGTCACTCTCGCCGTCATATCGGCGACCACGCAATCACTCGCTATCAACCTCGTCTCGGACCGGGAGGGTGGGATCCTGAAGCGTGTCCGTGGCACACCGCTGCCCTCATGGGTATTCATCGCGGGACGCGTGGGCAACTCACTCGTGGTCTCGGTGATGATGGTCGTATTGGTGACGGTGCTCGGGCGGCTCGTGTGGGGAGTAGAA
>CAIUSP010000095.1 GCA_903901855.1 uncultured bacterium
AGTAGAGGTGGACGATGCGATCGGCCTCGGCGTACCTGATGCTCCGCAGTACCACCGCTTCGGTCTTGAATGTCTTCGACTGTCCCACGAGATCAAGTTGCCCGACCGACCGGACGGCGCTTGCGCGGGCGGCGAGGGGAGCGCCTCAGTCGTTTCTGGCAACCGCCGCAGTAGTAGGTGGAGCGTCCGGCGACGACGATTCGCGAGACCTCTCCCTCGCACCTCGGGCAGCCCTCCCCTTCGCGTGTGTGGACCAGGAATTCGTCCTGCATCTCCCCTTTCTCGCCGGCAAGATTTCGGTAGTCGTCGATACTCGCCCCGCCGTTGTCCAGACCGAGGCGCAGTGCATCGACGATTCCCTCTGCGAGGGCATCGCAGTGCTCGGGCCGCATCGAGGCCGCCGGGGAGAGTGGATGGAGTCCGGCACGATGCAGCGCTTCGTCGGCATAGATGTTCCCGATGCCAGCCACCCCGTGCTGGTCGAGCAGGAAGGACTTGAGTGGGGTGCGCCGATCACGGGAGATCTCGAACAGTTTCTCGCCTGTCAGGTCTCCATCCAGAGGCTCGATACCGAGGCGGTCATCCAGATACCGGGTGCGCGAGTCCCGGTCCGCGAAGTGGACGGCATGGCCGAATCGGCGCACGTCGCAGAACAGGAGCGTGGACGAGTCGTCGAGGGTGAAGCGTGCTCGCAGGTGGGTGAGTTCGGGGGTCGGTTCGTAGAGCCGGTTACCCCCCAGTCGCGGCGGGACGTCTTCCTCCTCTCGACTGGACCCGACGAGCAGATTTCCGGTCATACGGAGGTGGATAGACAGCGATGAGCCGTCCTCGAACTCGATCAACAGGTATTTGCCCCGGCGCTCGACGCCGCTCACGGTCGCGCCTTCGACCGCGGTTTCCACTTCGTCGGGGTCCACGGGCCTGGTCCAACGCTCATCGAGAATCTCCAACTGCTCGATCCGCCTGCCTGTGAGCACGGGTACGAGCTGAAGCCTGATCGTTTCTACCTCTGGGAGTTCCGGCATCTTCGGCAGGCCCGATTGCTCGAGGGGCCTGCACGGAGCCTATCTTGCCGCGCTCTTCACCTTTGCCCGAGGATGAGCCTCGAAGTAGGCCTGCTTGAGATCTTCCCCCGAGAGGTGGGTGTAGAGCTGGGTAGTGGAGAGATCCGCGTGGCCGAGCATCTCCTGGACAGAGCGCAGATCGCACCCGCCAGAAAGGAGGTGCGTGGCGAAGGAGTGCCGGAGCGTATGAGGGCTCGACTTGGCCGACAGTCCAGCCTCTGCCGCTCGGCGGCGGATGATCTTGTAGAGACCCTGTCTGGTGAGCGGACCCCCTCTGAAGTTCAGGAAGAGGGCCTTCTCCTCAGGCGAGCGGAGGAGTTCTGCTCTCGCTCCGGAGAGATAGGAGCGCACCGCAGTCTGCGCCGTCTGACCGATCGGCACCAATCGCTCTCTCGATCCCTTGCCTTCGGTCCGCACGAGTCCTTGGCGAAAGTCGATGTCGCCGACTTCGAGCGAGATCGTCTCGGAGGCGCGAAGGCCGGATGCGTACATCACCTCGAGGATCGCCCTGTCGCGACGAGCGATCGGCTCGTCCCCACGTGGAGTAGCCAGGAGCTTCTGCACCTCTGCATAACTGAACACCTCAGGAAGTCGCCGCCTCCGTCGCGGAACCGCCAAGTGTGCGGTCGGATCATCGACCACGATCTCCTCGCGGCGCAGGTGTTTGTAGAACGACCTGAGGCAGGCAGCTTTGCGATTGATGGTCGCCGCAGAGAGTTGGCTCTCAGGGCCATCGGCGAGATCGGCGAGGAAATCCGACAGGTCCTGAGTACTGGCGTCCGTGACAGAGGCATCCCGGCTCTCGAGGAACTCACCGAACTGGAGGAGATCGGTGCGATAGGCGGTCAGGGTGTTCCGGGAGAGACCCCGCTCGAACTCGAGATAGGCGAGGAAGTCGAGGACCATCGCCTCGTGTCGGATCTGCGAATCGGAGGATTCGGAAGACCCCCCCGCGCCTTCTGGTGTCCGGACTGCCATTACCTTCGATTTCACCGCCCGTGCGCCTCTCCCTGCCCGTGAACGGAGACCCGCAAGACCGACTCAGTTTGGAGTCTCATTCCTCCAGGCCTCACGCCCGGGCGCCTGCAGGCGCTCTCGCAGAAGCGAGAGGCCGATGATCGACTTGGCATCTCGACATCTCCCGATCAGGAAGTCGAGGTCGGCAAACGGGAACCGGACCACCTCCAGATGCTCCTCAGGCCGCTCGGGCTGCCCTATCTCATAGAGCTCGCTTGCCATGAAGAGGACAACCGCTTCGCTGGTGAACCCCGGGCTGGTGTAGATGGTGCGCAACTCCTCCCAGTCACCTGCCGAGCGACTGATCTCCTCTGCGAGCTCCCGCTGGGCGCACTCCAGGGCTGATTCCTTTTCACGGTCGCGGGTGCCAGCCGGTATCTCGAGCAAATCCGCTTCTCCGACCGCCTCGCGTGGCTGGCGAACCATGTACACGTGGGAGCCGTCATGAGCGACGATCCCCACCGATCCGGGATGGACTACGAGATCGCGTTGGGAGGTACCGCCGTCTGGGTGCCGAAAGCGTTCGCTTCGCACCGAGAAGAACGAGGTATTGACCAAGAGCTTGCCGCCGACCCGCTCAAGGGGGCGCGATTCGAGGCGTGGGTCATCCTGGGCCTGCTCTGCTCCCGCCGACCCTGCGGAGTCAGTTATTGGGCGGTCTTCCGACACAGCCCGAAATGCTAGGCGTCTTCGGGTTGGTCCTTGGCAGGTTTCTCTTCACGCTCGGCGCGCACATCGACGCCTGCGCCGTGCTCACCGGCAGCGGCTACGACCGCATCCACCGCCGCCTCGACGGCTCCGAGCAGCGCATCCATCCGCTCGGCCCTCGCGACGGCTCGCAACTCGAGATCGTCGAGCTTTGCCTCGATCTCAGCATCGTCGGGGATCGCCTTGGCGAGTGCCTCCTCCGCCGCCTTGGCCGCTGCGGCTGCGCCTTCGCCCGAGAAACTGGCTTCGACGGGGCGGTCGGCCGGTGAGTCGTCGCCCATCGAAGGCGGGTCAGGCGGTTGCCGGTTGATCGGCGTCTTCGGTTCCCTGCCCGGAATCGTCGCCTGCCTGCTCGCTCTGACCCGTCTCGGCCGCTCTGGCGGAAGCTGCGCCGACGAACTCCCGGAACAAAGGCTCGGGATCGGTCGGGCGCGAGTTGAACTCGGGATGGAACTGGGATGCGACGAAGAAAGGGTGGTCCGGAATCTCGACGATCTCGACCAAGCGCTCATCGGGAGAGGTCCCGCTCACCACCAGACCCGCGTCTTCGATCCGACGGCGAAGTTGGTTGTTGACCTCGTAGCGATGGCGGTGTCGCTTGTAGACGACTGCCTCCCCGAATATCTCCCTCGCTCTGGTGGAGTCGTGGAGCTTGACCGGATCAGCGCCCAGTCGCATCGTCCCGCCCATGTCGGAGATCTCCTTCTGTTCAGGGAGCAGATCCACCACCGGGAACGGAGTCTCGGGATCGAGCTCAGAGGAGTTCGCACCTTCCATACCGGCGATGTGGCGCGCGAACTCGATCACGGCGATCTGCATCCCGAGGCAGATTCCGAGGAAGGGGATACCGTTCTCCCGGGCGATTCTGGTTGCCTCGATCTTGCCCTCTATCCCGCGCTCGCCGAAGCCGCCAGGGATCAGGATGCCGTCGGACGACTCGAGCTCCGAGGAATCTATCTCCTCGGAGTTGACCAGAACGGTCTCTGCTTCCACCCCGTGCATCCATCCCGCGTGAGTGAGTGCCTCGCTGACCGATTTGTAAGCGTCTGCAAGCTCAACGTACTTCCCGACCAAAGCGATCTTCACCTTCTTGCCCTTGGCGTCTTCGGCTCGCCGGACCATCTCCTCCCAGTCCCCGAGATCCGGAACGGGAGCGTCGATGTTGAAGTGATCGAAGACGAGATCGTCCATCCCCTCCGCACGGAATACGAGCGGGATCTTGTAGGTGTTGTCGACGTCCATGGCGGAGACCACGGCTTCGACCGGAAGGCTGGCGAAGAGAGCGATCTTCTTGCGAATGTCCCTATCGAGTCCCTTCTCAGACCTGCAGACCAGCGCGTGCGGCTGGATACCGATCCGCCTCAATTCGTTGACCGAATGCTGTGTCGGCTTGGTCTTCATCTCGCCCGCATGCCCGATCCAGGGGACCAGGGTGAGATGGATGAACATGCAGCGTTTGGGGCCGAGATCGGTGTAGAACTGGCGGATGGCCTCGAGGAATGGCAACGACTCGATGTCGCCGACGGTACCCCCGATCTCCGTGATCACGAAGTCGACCGACTGTGACTCCGCGACGATGCGGATACGGCTCTTGATCTCGTCGGTGATGTGGGGGATGACCTGGACCGTCGCACCGAGGTAATCACCCCGCCTCTCTCTCTTGATCACCGAGTTGTAGACGGCACCCGCCGTCACATTCGAGGCACGCGAAGCGTTCTCGTCGGTGAAGCGCTCATAGTGGCCGAGGTCTAGATCCGTCTCGGCTCCGTCCTCTGTCACGAAAACCTCGCCGTGCTGGAAGGGACTCATCGTGCCCGGGTCGACATTGATGTAGGGATCGAACTTCTGAAGTTGGACCCGGTAGCCGCGCGCAACGAGGAGTCGACCAATCGAGGCAGCCGCTATTCCCTTGCCGAGGGAGGAGACGACGCCGCCGGTTACGAAGATGAACTTCGTCTCACCTTGCTGGCTTTGCGTCATCTGAGGGGCCTCATCAACTCGCGCGCGAGTCTAGTCCACCGGGGAGCGGAAGTCACGGCATCGCCTACATCGGATCCCGCTGGATGCGGCCTCGGCTCACTCACGCTGCTTCGAGCAACTCGCGCGCATGCTTGCCGACCGCGCCCTTCTCATCCTCACCACCGAGC
>CAIUSP010000096.1 GCA_903901855.1 uncultured bacterium
ACATCAGACTGCTTGAGCCGATCGGGTATATCCCTCCAGCAGAAGCTGAGGCAAACTATTGGCGGCAAATCGCCAATCATCAGGCCCTTGAAATGGCCTGACTTAAACCAACTGGCCTCCTCGAAACCCGGGGCGATTCAGGGACACGCCGGCAATCCGAAGTTCAAACAGTTGTCCGAACGATTGGATGCGCTGAAGGACCGGTTCGAGTCCGGGCAGATCAATAGCGTCGAGTTTCTGAAGCAGTTGCTGGAGATCGCCAAGGAGACCCTTCAAGCCGAAAAGGAAGTCCCACCCGAAGAGGACGAGGATCGCGGCAAAGCGGCGCTTACCGAGCTGTTCAACGAGGTAAAGACGGCCGAGACTCCGATCATGGTCGAGCGTGTGGTCACGGACATCGACGAAATCGTGCGTCTGGTCCGCTTCCCGGGCTGGCAAGGCACTCAGGCCGGCGAGCGCGAGGTCAAGAAGGCACTGCGCAAGGCCCTCTTCAGATACAAGCTGCACGCGGACGAGGAGCTTTTCGAGAAGGCCTACAGCTACATCCGGCAGTACTACTGAGGCTCACTCATGAAGGCGGAAGACACCCTGGTAACCAATTTGCTGGAGGGCGCGAAACAGTTCATCGTGCCGATCTTCCAGCGCGACTACAGCTGGGGGACAAAGCACTGCCAGCAACTCTGGAAGGACGTCATTCGGGTCGGCAGCGATCCGACGATCAAAGGTCACTTCCTCGGCTCGGTGGTCTACGTAGCCGCCGAAGACAACACCGCCACCATCACGCGTTGGCTTCTGATCGACGGGCAGCAGCGCATGACCACGCTGACGCTGCTGTTGATTGCACTTCGGGACCGGATGGCAGAGCTTCAAGGGTCGGCTACATCGGGCGACGAGGAGTCCACGCCAGACGAGCTCGATGATTACTACCTTCGCAACCGGCACGGAAAAGGGGACCGGCGCCACAAGCTGCACTTGCGCCGCGCGGATCACGACACGCTGATCTCGTTGCTTGATGGGAAGGGCCTCCCGGAGTCGCCGTCGGAACGCATCCGAGAGAACTTCTCATTCCTCCGTGACTTGGTGGCGCAGGTGGACGTCCAGACCGTCTACAACGGCATCAAAAAGCTGGTGGTCGTCGATGTCAGCCTGACCCGAGGGCAGGATGATCCCCAGATGATTTTCGAGAGCCTCAACTCGACGGGGGTCGACCTCACCCAGGCGGACTTGATCCGCAACTTCGTACTGATGCGGCTGGACGAGTCATCGCAGACACAACTCTACGAAGAGCACTGGCAGCCGATCGAACAGTCCTTCGGACGCCGCTACCGGACGGACTTCGACAAGTTCGTGAAGGACTTCCTGACCCTGCAGATGAGGCCAGGAAGCCCCCTGAAGGCAGCGGAGATCTACTACGAGTTTCGAAGCTACTTCTCGCGCACGGTGGACAAGCGTGGAGTCGATGGGATCCTCAGCGACCTTCGCCGGTTCGGGGCGTACTACACCGGATTCAGTCTCGGCCAGGAGAAGCACGCGGCGCTGAGGGAGGCGTTCAGCCGCCTTCGCTCGCTGGTAGAGGTCGCGTCTCCGGTCGTGATGACTCTGTACGACTACCACGACCGCGCCAAGACCTTAACCACAGCCGAATTCGTGGAAGCTGTTGAATTGCTGGAAAGCTTCGTTTTCCGGCGGTCGGTCTGCGACATGCAGACCCGTAGCCTCGGTCAAATCTTCGCCGGCCTCGCGTACCGAATCACTGAGGCGCAGCCACTGCTGAGTCTAAAGGTCGCTTTGTATCGACAAGGCAAGAAGCGCCGCTTTCCAACAGATGCGGAGTTCCGGGAGGCCTTGGAAACCCGGGACGTATACGACATGCGGACCTGCTTCTACCTGCTGGACCGCATTGAGAACTTCAGCAAGGAGCGCATCGACACCTCGAACTTCACTATCGAGCATGTCATGCCCCAAAACGAAGATCTGCGTCCCGAGTGGCGTGCCATGCTTGGGGCCGACTGGAAGAAGGTTCAGGAAGTGTGGCTGCATCGGCTCGGAAACCTGACCCTGACCGGCTACAACTCGACGTACAGCGATCGACCGTTCGTCGAGAAGAAGACCATTGCAGGGGGTTTCAACGAGAGCCCGCTGCGGCTCAATAAGCCGCTCCGAGAGCAGTCCGTATGGAATGCTGAAGCAATCGAAAAGCGGGGCAAGGACCTTGCGGAGAAGGCTTTGGCGGTGTGGAGACCGCTCGTTGTCGATCCCATTGCAGTCAAGCAGCGAGAGCTTGAGGAACACAAGGCTCTGGCGGCAGGTTTCTCTGTCCAGACAATCGAGATGGATGCCACGGCAAGGACGCTCTTGGATCAGCTTCAGCCGCTGGTCCAGGCACTTGGAGAGGACGTCGTCGAACTGCCGAATGACCGGACGGTCGTCTATCGGGTCTTCGACTTCTTTGTGGAGGTCATCCCGCGCAAGCAGCGGCTGACGCTCCTACTCAATTTGGACTTTGCCGACTGCGACGACCCGACCGGGAAGTCGAGGGATGCCACCGAGTTCGCATTCATCATCGGGGCCACCGAGTCCGGCGGGGTCCTGTACTCGATTGACTCTGCCGACGACCTGACGGGAGCGCTCGCGGTCGCCAGGCAAGCGTACGAGCGGATCACGGAGTAGCGTTCATTTGGTACGGCACGAAATCCGGACTCCGCCCCTGACCCCCTGGCGCCGTACCGCCCCCTCGGAAAGTCAGGAGGTTCTGAGACCTGGGGCGTCTGAGACGGGTTTTCGGGCGCCCCGGCCGGAGGCGCAGTCAGGAGCCCATAGCAAAAAGCCCCGCGTGGTGCGGGGCTCTGTGCGCCTCCTAGGCCCGCTGAGCAGGTTAGAAGGACTTGTATTGGCGGAGAGAGAGGGATTCGAACCCTCGATAGGTTTTTTGAACCTATACTCCCTTAGCAGGGGAGCGCCTTCGACCACTCGGCCATCTCTCCGGTTTGCATCACTGAAACCGTATTCTATTCTGCACAGTCTTGCGAAGGTCGAAGGCGCTCTGAGCACTGGATGTTACGACGGCTACGCCGTGACCACTCGACCATCTCTCCGGTCTTTCCGGACTACAAACGTATTCTATTCT
>CAIUSP010000097.1 GCA_903901855.1 uncultured bacterium
CCGACTCCCTAGGCCTCTGACTCATACGGCATCGCGGCCGACGAGCCGGAGGTGACAGGACCCGCGCGGGGGTAGAGCCGACTACTCCACGCGAAAGCTGGGGAGCAGCCGCTTCTCGGTCTCGCCTTTGACCTGCGCCAGGATCTCGACCTTGTCCTCGATCGGCGTGCCGCGCAGCTTCGTGGCGAGGAGGTCATCGACCTGGAAGACGCCGGCCGAGTTGTTCATCTCGATCTCGATCCGCACCGGGCGCTCCTCTCCTGGCTCGATCCTCACCTCGTCGATCGCCGCAGCCGAGAGGGCATGGATGCCGTACTGACCGCCTTCGAACGGAATACGCGACCTGCCCTGAGCCATATCGAGGGCATCGGCAACCCGAACCACGCCGCCTTCGACCGTGTAGGGCTCGCCGCGCCGGCGGTGTCCGATGATCGTGTTCAGGATCTCCGAGACCACCACGGTCCGATCGGGCTCCTCGTAGACATCGGACAGCAACGAAGGGAGCCTGTTGGCAGCGAGGAAGAGGCTGAACTCCTCGTGGTCCTTGCGATGGATCGACATCCCGACGTCGTGGAAGAGCGCCCCGCCAGCAACCACCACCTCGGCGTCGCGCAACTTCATCCCGTGGTCGGTGACCATCGCCGGTTCGACACCCGCCTTGGCGAGGAGCCGCACCAGTCGGATAGCCACGTTGAGGATCACCTGCACGTGGACCCACGAGTGGTCGGACATCCCGAGCCTCTCCGAGGTCATCTGCGCCATGTACCACCAGGTCCGAACCTGCTCGTCGGCATTGACAGCATCGAGGAACTTCTCGAGCTTCTTGTTCCCCCGGGTCGGGGCGTGGACCTTTGCCTCGGCTATCGCCTCGGCAGCGGACTTCGACTTCTTGGTCTCCTTCGCCACTGGACCATCTTCGCAGGAGGGCGGTCATCGACTGTAAATCGACTGTGAACGGCAACTTTCCGACCGCGGAGCCACTTAGCGTTGCGCCCGTGAATCCCCCGAAGCTGGCCATCCCGGTCTGCCTTGCAACTGGAGTAACCCTGCCCGAGTGCTCTTGCCGCGGCTGCCTGGAGCACCTGCTCTCGCACCACGCCCCTCACCTGATGCGTCCGGTTCAGGCGTCGATCGGTGGCGGCGCCTCGGGCTCTGACAACGCTCCCGCTGATGCCGCGATCACGCAGGCGATACCGCCCAGCTCGGGCGCGTCGAGCGCCTGACTGAGCACCACGAAGCCGATCACCGAGGCGATCGCGGGCTCGACGCTCATCAGCACCCCGAAGGTCGTCTGGCTGAGGCGACGCATCGCCTGCATCTCCAGGAAGTAAGGAATCGCGGTGCTGAGCATCGCCACCGCGAACCCGACCACGAGAACCTCCGGGGCGATCAGGTTCGCTCCTCCCTCGTACAGACCGGGCGCAAGAGAGATCAGCGTTGCGATCACCATCGAGAGAGCCAGACCCTGGCCGACCTCCATCCGGTGCCCGAGCCGGACCCCGCTGACTATGTAGAGGCCCCAGAAGATCCCTGCCACCAGCGCAAGGGCCACGCCGATCAGGTCGATCGAATCCTCCTGCAGCGGTTGGGTGATCAGGAGCAACCCGAGCACCGCCAGCGCGATCCAGATCAGGTCGCGCTTTCGCCTCGATCCGGCAACTGCCACGGCCAGCGGGCCGATGAACTCGCACGCCACCGCTATCCCCAGCGGAATTCGTGCGATCGCGGCGTAGTAGAGGAGGTTCATCCCCGCGAACGAGATCGCGAACGGCACCACCACTCGCAAGTTGTCCTTGGTCAACAGACTCAGGCTGGGGCGGAATACAGCCAGCAACACGATCGTGGCGAAGCCCTGACGCAAGAGAACCGATCCGGCCGATCCGACCTCGTCGAACATGGTGGTCGCCAGCGCCGCGCCGAACTGGAGGATCCCGATCGCCGAGATCGCGAAGATCAGAGCCAGCCGCTTCTCCCCACCTACGGCGGGGCCGGTGAGGGAGCTACCCGAGGCCACTGCCGCAGGCTAGCCGCTGCCGAGCGTTACGACTAACCGCAATTCGGCCAAGGCGAAGAGCCGCGGGCATCCATCAACAACGCTGCGCGGACATCCTGCTCCCAGCCCGGAGCCTTGGCGGGGTCTCCCCTGCCTCCCACCGACTTCCAGGTGCTGATGCTGAACTGGTAGCGGCCTCGATAGGTGCCGTCGGCCGAGACGGAGTCGACGTTCCCACCCGACTCGCAACTCGCGATCGAGGCGAGGGTCGGCTTGGCGACCCCGAGCAGATCATCGACTTCGCGGAGCGCCTTCTTGACGTGCTTGGGGTGAGCGCGGGCCGACCACTTGAGCAGGCTCGAAGGACCGCCGAAGCCGAGCTCTTGCGGGGTGAAGGTGCGCTTCGGTTTCGGGGCCGCAGGTCGAGTATCGGCCGCCTCGGCAATCGAATCGGAGGGGCCGCCGCTACTCGGGACCGCGCGCTGGGCGATCGCACCTGACGCGCCGTAGATCAACGCAGCCAGGCAAGCGAGCGAAGCCAGCACGAGTGCCGAGATGGCCAGGGCTCGGTAGAGCGCAAGTCGCCTGTTTCCGGTCGGGGGCATCGGGTTGGAGAGAGTGACAGAGAGAGCGGCGGCAATATGTGTATTTGCTCACAGTCTGCAACAGGCCGCCCGCCCACGCCTGAGACGCGCTTCGCTCCTGCTGGCCTCGGCCCCTATGATCGCTCGACCGATGCAGATCCTCGCCTTCAGCGATCTCCACCGCAGCAACGAGAAAGCCGCCAGTCTGGTCGAGCAGGCAGGAAGCGACGAGGTCGACCTCGTGATCGGCGCCGGTGACTTCGCCTCCCAACACGAAGGTCTCGACGAAGCGATCGCCTCCCTCGCTGATATCTCGAAACCTGCACTGCTCGTCCCGGGCAACAACGAAACCGCAGACGCCCTGCGCGAAGCGGTATCGAAGGCCGACTGGACCTCGGCGCAGGTCCTGCATGGCGACTCGACCACCATCGACGGGCAAGAGTTCTTCGGGCTCGGTGCCGGCATCCCCACCACCCCCTGGGACTGGAGTTTCGATCTCTCCGAGGAAGAGGCAGCCGATGCGCTTGCCGGCCTCCCCGACGGTGCGGTGCTGATAGTCCACTCCCCGCCGAAGGGCCACTGCGACCTGGCCTCCTCGGGCGATCACCTCGGAAGCGAGGCGATCACGAGTGCCATCAAGAGCAAGCAACCGCCACTTGCGGTCTGTGGACACATCCACGAAGCATGGGGACAGACCTCCGAGGTCGGCCCGACCCGCATAATCAACCTTGGTCCCGACGGGCACCTGCTCGAACTCTGATCTCGACCGAATTCCCAAAACGCAACGAGAGGAACAGATGAACGCTGACTCACCAGATCCCCGACACACAGACGAATGGCGGGTCGAGGTCCACCTCGAAGCCGATCAGCACGGGGAGAGTCTGGGTGACAAGCTCAACTCACTGCACCTCGACGATGAGGCGCGGAAGCTCCTCGGCGGTTCGATCATCGTCACCCGCGACGGATCGCATCTCTTCCTCTACGCCTGGCACAGACAGAGCGCCGAAGAAGCCGAGAGGACCGTACGGAACCTGCTCGAACACGAGGGGCTGAGCGGCGAAGTGCAGCTGATGCGCTGGCATCCGGGGGCAGACGAGTGGAAGCCGGCTTCCGAGCCGATGCCGGAGACCGGAGCGGAGCTAGACGCGGAGATCGAAGACCACGAGGAGCGTGCGCGGCGAGAGTTCGAGCAGACCGGCCACTACGACTGGGAAGCGATCGTGGAG
>CAIUSP010000098.1 GCA_903901855.1 uncultured bacterium
CGAGAAGATCTCCGACTTCTTCGACGGGATGGTCGTGTTGCGCTCGATCAGCTTGGTCATCACGCCGCCCTTGGTCTCGATTCCGAGCGTCAGCGGAGTGACATCCAGCAGCAGGACGTCCTTGACGTCGCCCGCCAGCACTCCCGCCTGGATTGCCGCGCCGATTGCAACCACCTCGTCGGGGTTCACTCCCTGATGCGGGTCCTTGCCGGTCAGCTCCTTGACCTTGTCCTGGACGGACGGCATGCGGCTCATGCCGCCCACCATCACCACGTGTTCGACCTCGGCGTCTGCATCGGCCAGAGCCTGCTTCACCGGCTCCACGATGCGGTCGAGCAGGTCCGAGGTCAACTCGGCCAGCTTCGAACGCGTCAGCTTGGTCTCGAGGTGTCGCGGCTCGCCGTCAACCGCGGTGATGAACGGAAGCGATATCTGGGACTCCTGTGCTGCGGAGAGTTCGATCTTGGCCTTCTCCGCTGCCTCGTAGAGCCGCTGCAGCGCCCGCTTGTCGTTGGCGAGGTCGACGCCCTGGTCCTTCTTGAACTCGGTGACCAGCCATTCGACGATCGCCTTGTCCCAGTTGTCGCCACCGAGGTGGTTGTCACCCGCGGTGGACTTGACCTCGAACACTCCGTCGCCGATCTCGAGCACGGAGACGTCGAAGGTCCCGCCACCCAAGTCGAAGACGAGGATCGTCTGGTCGGTCTTCTCCTTGTCGAGCCCGTAGGCAAGCGCCGCTGCGGTCGGCTCGTTGATGATCCGCTTGACCTCGAGTCCGGCGATCTTGCCGGCATCCTTCGTGGCCTGGCGCTGGTCGTCGTTGAAGTAGGCCGGAACCGTGATCACGGCTGAGTCGACCTCTTCGCCGAGCTTCGCCTCTGCGTCGGCCTTCAGCTTCTGAAGGATCATCGCCGAGATCTCCGGCGGCGAGTACTGCTTGCCTTCCGCCTCGACGCGGACATCGCCGTTCGGTCCCTCGACGATCTCGTACGGGACGATCGTCTCCTCCTCCTTCACCTCGGCCTCTTTGCGGCCCATGAAGCGTTTGATCGAGAAGATCGTGTCTTCCGGATTCATCACCGACTGTCGCTTGGCGACGGTTCCGACGAGTCGCTCCCCCGAGTCGGTGAAAGCCACCACCGACGGGGTAGTACGTCCGCCTTCGGCGTTCTCGAGAACGGTCGGGTCGTCGCCTTCCATCACTGCGACGCAAGAGTTCGTGGTGCCGAGATCGATTCCTATGGTCTTGGCCATGTTTTGATGCCTCCTAGGTGTGGATTACGAAGTTTCGTGAGACGCTTAAGTCGCGTCTGAGAACAAATCTAAGCGGGACCGTAGCAGATCTATGAAGGGCAAGTCAAGGGCAAACCTTCTCGTCCGTTGCGGGTATAAATGAGAGACATGCCAGCCGAGGAAATCAGACAGGCAACCAGTACGCGCCGGGAGGCATTGGCAACTGCCGCTGCCGCTGGATTGACCCTCGCGGGTGCCCACCTGCTGACAGGTTCGGGAGTACCGCGTGCCGAGGGAGCACCGCCCGGTCAGGTGATCGTCGTTGGTGCCGGCCTTGCCGGTCTTACCGCAGCCATCGAGTTGCGCGACGCCGGTTGGGGCGTAACTGTCTTCGAGGCTCGCCCACGGCCGGGCGGCCGGGTCTACACGATTCGCGATCCCTTCATGCAGCGCCAGCACGCTGAAGGAGGAGGTGAGTTCATCGATACGACTCACCGTCGGATCCGGGCCTACGCTCGTCGGTTCGATCTTCCCCTCGAGCTGATCGATCGAGGATATGACCGCCTCGACGATGTGTTCTTTCGCAAAGGAAGAAGACGACGGGGCTACCGGTCTCTTGGAAAGCAGGGACGTCGTCAGACCAACCGCTTCTGGAATCGAATCGAGTCAATGGCCGAACCGCTCGATCCCTTCGATCCGGCAGCCCGAGGTGGTCGCTATGACCGGATGTCCGTGGTCGACCTGATGGACGAGGTGGGAGTTACTGGACGGGCGCGCAGTGTTCTCGTCAGGGATTTCGAGGATGAGTACGCGGTTCATCCTGGGAGGACCTCTCTGCTCATGGCACTTACCGCTGAGCGAGCCGCCTGGAGTCAGGGGGAGGCGGGCGTCGAGAAGTTCAGGATCAGCGGAGGCAACGCGAGGCTCTGCTTCGCGATGGCTCGTTCGCTCGGACCAGCCGTGAGGTATTCGGAGCCGGTAAGCCAGATCGCGCACGACGCCGGCGGCGTCGAAGTAACGACCTCACAAGGAACCTACGCCGCAGATCAGCTCGTGCTGGCGGTTCCGCTGCCGGCGGCGCGACGGATCGAGTTCACGCCCGCTCTTCGCCCTCGCTTGACCGAGGCGATCAACGGAATTCCCTACGGCACCACGGTCAAGACGGTCATCCAGTATTCATCTCGAGCCTGGAAGAAGCAGGAACTCACCGGTTCCGCGATCACGGACATCCCTTCGGTCGGTTCTGTCTGGGAGGCAACCGATCAGCAGAAGGGCAACGCCGGAATCTTGATCTCGTATACCTCTGCTGATCGTGGGGCGCAGGCAGCCAAGTTGCCCGAGCGGGCACGGCTTGCCGCGTCATCGAAGGGTATGAGGAGGGTCTTCCCCGAAGTGGCAGGTCGGCGGGTTCGCGCCGTGTCGGTTCCTTGGCCGAACTTACCGTTGAGCGGCGGCGCCTACATCGCTTATGGGCCGGGACAGATCGATCCTTACTTCACGGATATGCAAGAGCCGAACGGGAGGATCTGGCTTGCTGGAGAGCACCTGGATCCGACGTTCGGCTACATGGAATCAGCGATTCGCTCTGGCTCGAGGGTCGCTGGGCGAATCGGTCCAGCCTGAGTTCGTTTCGTTCTCGAGAAATGAAAAAGACCCGCCGGGCCTGTGCCCGACGGGTCTGAAGTCGAATCTCCTGTTCCGGCGCGGCTACTTCAGCTTCACCGTCTGGAACACACCGGCGTGATCCGAGCCCCAGTAGGGACCGCTGCCAGTGGTGCGGAACGGCTTGTTGCCCGTGACCTTGGTCGGACCGACCCTGGAGAACTTGGTCGAGTTGGTCATGACGTGGTCGATGTGGTGGTCGAAGTCGGCCTCGTAGCCCACCTTCTTGTCGAGCAGCGGCCCGCTGAGGCAGCAACTGTCGTTGGCGCTACCCGTGAGAGAGCGCATACCGTTGCCGACCAGCGACAGGTAGGCGCAACGATCCCAGCCTGAGCCGTCGAGCTGGGGAGTGCTGGTGTCTCCGTCGACCGTGTCATCGTCGGAGTTCAAGTCTCCGACGACTACCGCAGGCAAAGAGGTCTGTGAGATGACCCGCTCGTACAGCTCCTGAGCCTGGAGGCACTTGGCCTCGGTCGGATCACCGAACGCCTCGAGGTGCGTGTTGATGAAACGGAAAGGCTTCGATCCACGAACCGTGGCGTTGAGCGCCGTCCAGCCGCGAGTGACCGGTACGGGCACTCCTGCCACCGACGGCGTGTAGAGGTTTGCAGCAACGTCGCCGTCATCTCCGACATCACCGTCCCCGTTGCGGTCACCGAAGGTGCCGCTCGCCTTCTGCGAGACCTTGACCCCTGCCTTGACGATGATCACGTCACGCATGGTCAGACGACCGGTCAGATCGGCACCGGGGAAGTCATCGCAGTCAAGCCCGGCACTGGAGAAGGTCGTGCAGGTCGCGGGATTGTTGTCCAGATCTGTCGGAGTCTCGAAGTCGAACTCGTTCTTGATCACTGCCGCCGAGTAGCGCTGGGCCTTCGGCTTGCCCTTGTTCAGCGCGGTCAGCAGCATGGCGAGGAAGTCGTACCTCACCGTGGTGGAGATGGGGCTGTTCACTCCCGGGATGTAGACGACCGGCGGAGTCTTGGTCCGCCACAGCGCGACCTCCTGCAGGCCGACGAGATCCGGATTGGTCGATCGGATCTCCTTGGCGAGTTGTTTGGCGCGATCGCTGAACTTGGTCGTGTCCACGCTGCGGAGGATCTCGCCCGCGCCCGCGGTCAGCTCGGCGAATGATGTCGACTCGAGACCCGGTCCGAGATCGGAACCGAGGTAGAGGTTGCGGGTCATCACGCGGATGTCCTTGCCCTTGGCCGCCTGGGCGTTCTCGGCTGCCACTCCGAAGAGCATCGCCGCGGCCCCTGTCAGCGCAATCACTCCGGCAAG
>CAIUSP010000099.1 GCA_903901855.1 uncultured bacterium
CGTCACGGTCAAGCTCGACACGGTCACTGTCGACTCTCTCGCTCACCCCTCCAGGACGGCCACGATCCTCGTTGCCGGCGCTGGCGCTGCAGCCAACGGCGACAAGTACCTCCCCGAGGGTGTCACCGGCGCGAATCCGGTCTGGTTCAATGGATTCAGGTACCACTTCTCGAGCGCCACTTCCGGCTCGTGGATGGGCCTCGCCAGGACCAACCCCCAGCTCAACACCGTTGAGGTGAACGCTGGCGGCCAGCTCTCTCAGTCCCACATCCGCGCTCTTCGGAACCGGATGCGTCTCTTCCGCGGCTCGCAGATCTTCAAGAGCGGCGACTGGAAGTGGGTTCTCAACCCCGCTCAGCTCCACGCTTACGAGCAGATCGCCTGGACGCTGAACTACATCCCCAAGGGCCCCAAGGAGCGTTCTGGCGTCGACGTCATGTTTGACCCCGAAGCGATGACCATCGATGGTATCGCTACCGAGGTGCAGGACAACCAGCGCGCCGACACGATCGACCTCACGAACCTGAAGAACTGGTATCGGGTCGAGACGGTCGCCTTCGGTCTCTACACGGTGCAGGACATCAGCACCTTCCCGGTCTACGGTACTTCCGGCGGTCTCTCCGCGACGGACATCACCTACCTCTGCGGCATCTCGCAGTTCGGTGTCGATGATCCGGGCGCCGCTGGCTACATCTCCTCGCTGACGGTACCCGCGCAGTACAGCGAGTTCGTCTAATGATCCAGTTCGAGTGTCGCAACCTGAGGCCTTCGCGAGAGGCGATCCAGACTCTCAGGAGACTCAGTGGTTCCAATGTCTACGGTGCGGAGCGGTTCCGTCTCGTATGGGGTTGGGATGTTCGGGACTTCACCGGCGAGAACTTGTTCTTCCGGTACGATGTCCCCGAGCGATGGCTCGAACGCTTTCATCTGGAATACTGGGCACCTCCGGGGTCTTTCGGGACCCCGGAGACCTGGATCTACAATGGGTATGACAAGTCGATCGGCCCCTATCCAAGGGGCGGCGGCTACGAGCGATTCATGACGTTCGAACACGCCAGGACGCACGAGTTCATCTACCCGACTCCACTCCTCGTCACAGAGGCCCTCGGGCTCGCGAGGCGCGCAATGCTGCGTCCTTCGTCCGAGGAAATCGCGACGTCGATCATGGAAGATAAGCGACTCAAGGCCGAGGCTGTCCGTACGCAGCGGCACGACATCGTCGACAACAACATCTCGGCGTTTGGCCTATCGCCGTGGATGCCAGTATCTGGGCCGATGACGCCTACAACTAGGCGAACCGACTGGAGGAAAGCACTGTGACGCTACTCGCCGCAGAAACCGAAGTCCTGAATTCACTCACCCCCGCGCAGAGCGCCCCGAAGATGATTTGCTCTGTTTACCCGGAGAGCGTCGACATCATGCATACCCCGACGGGTACGCATTCGTTCGAGGCCTGTCCAAAGGGAGAGGGCGAGTACCGCTTCGCAATGGTGAACGTAGTCCCTGGGATGCACAAGGATCTCGCCGGCCTCGGCCACATCAAGATTTTCGACACGTCCACGGAGGACTTTGCGTGGGACGTCATTGGGATCTCGAAGGCAGCGAGGAAGGGGAGCAAGGAAACCCCGAACACCAGCAGCGACTGGCACAAGAGAGGGTACTTCGTCCCCGTGGGTGATGAGCCGACCCCGAAGGAGCTGAAAGACGCTCGCACCAGGCTCGCCAAGTGGTGCGGCATCCAGGTCCAGCAAGGGGACCAGGAGTACTCGGCCCGCCAGCAGATTTCTGACGTCTCTTCCGCTGCGAAGGTTGCGGCCGTCTATCTCGGCGTCGAAAGGCCATGGGCCTCCTCGAACGTCTCGAACGCAGAAAAAGCCAAATGTCCGCGCTGCCTGAACGACATCAATTTCGGCGCGACCATCTGCACGTTCTGCCAAGCATCCATTTTCTACAAGGATGGGAAGGCCACGTTGGCCGGAAAGTAATACATGCTGTTCACGTACGGGGACGTTGTACGTAGAGCGCGAGCATACCTGGATGACCAAGACGCGCAGGTCTACACCGATGCATTCCTCCTCGAGAACGTGAAC
>CAIUSP010000100.1 GCA_903901855.1 uncultured bacterium
GGACGACTAAACAGTGAGCGGAAAGCGGGCATCCCTCGACCTGCGGAACTACTCGCTGGTCACCGCCGCCTACTGGACCGACACGCTCGCCGACGGTGCTAGCCGGATCCTCGTCCTCTTCTTCTTCTATCAGCTGGGCTACACCCCGTTCGAGCTTGCGACCGTCTTCGCCTTCTACGAGGTATTCGGCATCATCACGAACCTCGTCGGCGGGTGGATTGCGGCGAGGTTCGGGCTGCGGACGACCCTCTTCTCGGGGCTTATGGTCCAGATAGTCGCGCTTGGGCTGCTCGGACTGGCGCCCGAGGCGTGGCTGGTGGTCCCCTATGTGATGGCAGCGCAGGCACTCTCGGGTATCGCAAAGGACCTGACCAAGATGAGCTCGAAGAGCGCCGTCAAACTCGTGGTTCCAAAGGATCAGGAAGGTGCGCTCTACAAGTGGGTCGCGATCCTGACCGGATCGAAGAACGCCTTGAAAGGCATCGGTTTCTTTCTCGGTGGGGTTCTGCTCACCCTGGTCGGCTTCCAGACAGCGATGATCTGTCTGATGGCGATGGTTGGAATCGCGCTCGTCTCGGTAGTGCTGCTGATGCAAGGCGACCTCGGAAGACCCGATGCAGAAGCGAAGTTCAAACACATGTTCTCCAACGAGCGGGCCGTCAACATGCTGGCCGCGGCCCGGATCTTCCTCTTCGCCTCGCGCGACGTCTGGTTTGTGGTCGGGCTGCCGGTCTTCCTGCGGACGGTTCTCGGCTGGTCGTTCTGGGAGGTCGGCGGTTTCCTCGCGATCTGGGTGATCGGCTACGGAATTGTCCAAGCCCTAGCCCCGAGATTCGTCAAGCGTCGAGCCGAATCCGGCGGCTCTGAGCCAGACGGTCGAACCGCCACCTGGCTGGCCTTCCTCCTTGCGGCGTTTCCGGCCGGGATCGCGATCTCTCTCTCGGCGGATTTCGACGAGACACTGACCATCGTGATCGGGCTGTTCGCGTTCGGCATCGTCTTTGCGATGAACTCCGCGGTCCACTCTTATCTGATCCTCGCCTACGCGCACGGAGACAAGGTCACGATGAACGTTGGCTTCTACTACATGGCCAATGCCGGAGGCCGGCTGGTCGGGACGATCCTCTCCGGCGCGCTCTACCAATGGCAGGGACTCACCTCATGCCTTTGGGCATCGGTCGCGTTCGTCCTGGCGGCGGGACTCATCTCACTGTTGCTACCGAGGCATCCGACCACAGCCCGCAAGAGCCTCTCCGCCAGCCCGGCCTGAATCGACAACCTGAAAGGTGGACGACGGGGCTCGAACCCGCGACCTCCCGGACCACAACCGGGGGCTCTACCAACTGAGCTACGTCCACCGCGCAGGTGTCAATCTAGCGCGAGAAGGTCCGGCTGCCGCAGGTGCCGATGTCGCCGATCAGGGCGCGAAGCGACGGAGCGGTGCCCCGGCGCCCTCGGGGAGCGTCGAGTAGCCGGTGCAGTAAGGATCAGCAGCCACCGATTCGTCCTGCGGGAAGCCGAAGTCGATCGAATACAGGCGCGACCGACCGCTCTGTGTGGTCAGCGCCTCCTCGACGCCGTCCGGATCGACATAGGCGGAGATCCCGAAGTAGGTCTTGACCAGCACCGTCTCGCCGTCCGGACACGCGTCGGCCGCCACCACGCCCCCCACATCCATCTCGCCGAGGAACTCGAGCGTGGTGTCGAATCCGGTCCCGAATACCGGAGCCTGCGCCACGTAGACACGTGAGACGGGCTCGGCCTTGGTGATGACGAAGATGTCACCGTTCGCTGGATCGACGACCAAAGCCTCGGCATCGCGGGCGCCGTCCGGGTAGACCAGGTCGATCGTCTCCGGAGCAACCGATCCGAGGACGGACCCGGGCGCGACACCGCTCAGGTCTGGCTCGAGAATTCGGCGAACTCTGACCCGGGGCCGAAC
>CAIUSP010000101.1 GCA_903901855.1 uncultured bacterium
ACCCGACTCGACAAGCTCGCCGCCGGCGAGGTAGATGCGCTGATCCTCGCCAGCGCCGGTCTCAAGCGACTTGGCCGAAGCGACGAGATCTCCTTTTCCCTCGATCCACACACCTTCACTCCTTCACCCGGGCAGGGAACGGTGGCATTCCAGTCCAGAGCTGACGACCCCGCGGGGGAACGGGCGGCAACCGTGGACGACCGGACCTCGCACCTCGAGCTGAGATGCGAGCGCACCGCCGCGCGTCGCCTCGGCGCCAGCTGTGACTCATCGGTCGGGATTCTCGCCATCTGCGAAGGGGATCTGATCGAGGCTCGCGCCTGGTGTGGGCTGCCCGACGGCTCCGACTGGATTTCGGATTCGGTGGAGGGCGATTCCAGCGACCCGGTCGCGCTCGGAGAGAGGGTCGCCGAACGGCTGCTGTCTGCGGGTGCCGGTGAGATCCTCGAGCGCTCGGCCGCGATGGTTGCCGGGGAGGGCTCATGAGCGCCCGTCCGGGAGTTGCCTATCTGGTCGGTGCTGGCCCGGGTGATCCTGGACTGCTGACGGCACGGGCCATCGAGCTGATCGGCTCCGCCGATGTGATCCTCTACGACCGTCTGATTCCGGATCAAGCCACCTCGATGGCGCGCTCGGACTGTGAACTGGTTTATGTGGGGAAGCTCCCCGATCGACATGCGCTGCCACAACGCGAGATAGAGGAATTGATGGTCGAGCGGACCAAGGCGGGAAAGAGCGTCGTCCGGCTGAAGGGCGGGGATCCCTTCGTCTTCGGGAGGGGCGGAGAGGAAGCGGAATCACTGATCGAGGCAGGGCTGCCCTTCGAGGTCGTGCCCGGGGTCACCGCGGGAATCGCAGCCAGCGCCTACGCCGGCATACCGGTCACCCACCGCGATGAGGCCTCGGCTGTGGCGTTCGTGACCGGTCACGAGGACCCGACCAAGGAGGGTGCGGGCAGGACCACCTCGACCCCGCTCGAGTACGCAGGCTTGGCCTCCTTTCCAGGCACGCTCGTCTTCTACATGGGGGTTGGTCGTCTCGGAGAGATTGCGCAGGAACTCATCGACTGCGGGCGTGACCCCGATGAGCCGAGTGCTGTGATCGAACGCGGAACACTTCCGGGACAGCGATCGGTGGTGGCGCCACTTTCACGCATCGCCGAAGAGGTTTCCGCAGCCGGGATCAAGCCGCCCGCGATCACCGTCGTCGGTCACGTCAGCAAACTCGCCGAGCGCATCGGCTGGCTCCAGAACCGACCCCTGAACGGACTGCGCGTAGTGGTGACGCGGGCCAGACCGCAGGCGAGTGGTCTCGCGGATCATCTGGCCGAACTCGGAGCCGAGCCCCTACAGCTACCGGCGATACGGATAGAGCCGACCCTCGACACCGACGAGGTCGCCACCGCTGTGCAGGCGATAGACGCCTACTCGCTGATCTGTCTGACCAGCCCGAACGGCGCGAACCTGCTCTTCGAGGCTCTCGCGGCCGCGGGCAAGGACGCACGGTCTCTCGCCGGCGCAACCGTTGCGGCGATCGGTCCAGGCACGGCCGACGCGCTCCGATCCCACGGGGTGATCCCGGATGTGGTGCCGGAGAAGTTCGTTGCCGAGGAGCTCGTTGTGGCGCTCGATCAGGTCGAGGTAGAAGGCAAACGCGTCCTCGTGGCGCGCGCCGCCGAAGCGCGCGATGTGTTGCCCGATGCGTTGACAGAGCGTAACGCGGAGGTCGATGTGGTGGCTCTCTATAGAACCGTCGCCGAGGATCTGGATGAGGGGACGATCGCTGCTGCCGGCGACGCCGACTATGTGACCTTCACCTCCTCCTCCACCGTGAAGAACCTGCTCGCAGCCTTGCCCGGAGGATCTCTGCCAGGCTCTCCGCGAGTGGTCTCGATCGGTCCGGTGACCTCGGAGACCGCTCGCGAGGCGGGGCTCCAAGTCGATGTCGAAGCCTCCCGTCACGACATCGACGGCCTGATCGAGGCTCTGGTCGCGGATGCAACGGAGCTCAGGGGCTAAATTCGACCAGTGGCCGATCCGAGACCCATCACCTTCCTCTCCGACTACGGATACGAGGATGAATTCGCCGGCGTCTGCCGGGCGGTGATCTCCCAGATCGCGCCCGAGGCCCTCGTGGTGGATCTGGGCCACGCGATCTCTCGACAGGATGTCCTCCACGGCGCAGTGGCCCTCGCGAACGCCCTGCCCTTCTGCTCTCCGGGGATCCATCTCGCGGTGGTCGATCCCGGAGTCGGAACCGCACGCCGATGCGTCGCGGTCAGGGTCGAAGATCAGAACCGGATCCTGGTCGGACCGGACAACGGACTGTTCACCCTCGCCTTCGAACGTTTCGGGGGCCCTGTCGAGGCGGTAGACCTAGATTCCTCCGCCTTCAGGCTCGAGCCCGTATCGGCGACGTTCCACGGACGGGACGTCTTCGCCCCGGTGGCAGCCCACCTCGCGATGGGAGCACGACTGGAAGAGGCGGGGGCTCCCCTCGACCCCGGCGAGTTGATCAGGGTCGATATTCCCGTTGCCGTCATCGCAGATGGTCAGGTAACCGCCCACTGCCTCTACGTGGACCACTTCGGGAATGCGTCGCTCGATCTCGATGCCAGCCAGATCGCTGATTGGGGCCTCGAGACTGGTTCGCGGATCCGGATAGCGGCCCCCGACGGGTCATTCGAAGCGATCTGGGCAACCACCTTCGAAGATGCCGAACCGGGCGACCTGCTGCTCTTCGAGGACTCGTCGGGTTCGATCGCGATCGCGGCGAACGGCGGTAATGCTGCCGCTCTGCTCGATCTCGCGCCCCGCTGCCAGGTGGATCTCACCCCCGCTTGATCCGGGTGCAGGAACCGACCACCATTCGCTTCGGGTCTCCGCATCGTCACTTCGAGACGACGGACTCGACCAACGAACGCGCCAAGTTCCTCGCGGAAACCGGAGCACCTGGCGGCCTGGTGGTGACGGCGGGTAGCCAAGTGGCTGGACGCGGGCGCCGGGGGCGTAGTTGGTTCGCGGGTCCGGGCTCCTCCCTCCTCTACTCGGCGCTGCTGAGACCGCTCGGCGATCGACCTCTGCTGCCGCTGCTGGTGCCACTCGCTGTGTGCGATGCAGCGGAGGAGTTGGGTGACCGTACGTGCAAGATCAAGTGGCCGAACGATGTCTGGGTGGATGAGCGCAAGCTCGCCGGCGTGCTGATCGAGGGGAGGCCGGATGCCGACCCGGCAGACAGCTGGGCGGTGATCGGGATCGGACTCAATCTGGACCTGTCCGATGTCGGGATCCCTGATGATCTCGAGGGGCGGGTGGCATGGCTCGGTCGGGACGTCGATCACGATCTGGCGCTGGAACGGCTGAATCGGGCTCTCGAATCCTGGCTCGCTGCCTCGGACTCCAAGATCCTCGAGGAGTTCAGACGAAGGGATCTGCTCGTCGGGAGGGACCTGGAGTGGGACGGAGGCTCGGGTACCGCTCGGGGAATCGACGATCTGGGACATCTGCTGGTCGAGACTGGCGACGAGACGATCGCACTCGGTGCCGGAGAGGTCTCTCTCGGGGCAAACCTCAGAGGTGGGTAGCGGGCCTACTCCCCGCCGGTGTCAGTCGAGGGAGGATCTTCGGTCTTCTTCTTCTCCTGCTTCTTCTCTTCCTTCGGTGCATTTGCGCCCCTCGCCTCGGCCGTGGCTCCATCTGCCGGCTTGCGTGCACCGCGGCGGCGACGCTTGCGACGACGGGATCCGCTCTTGGGGAAGTTCCTTAGGAGCTCTCTGGCGGTAGCCGAGGGCTTACGGGCGGCTCTCATCCGGGCGCCTCGCAGGACCTCCTCTCCCTCCGGCGTGTGTGCCACGGCAGCAGCAAGGAGGGCGGTCGCCAGTCGACGATCCTGATTGCGGGAGGCTTGAACCAGACGGCGGGCGTTTCGGCCGTGAGCGCGGCCGGATGAGTTGACCAGCAACCCGAGCAAACGCTTCGTCTCCGGCCAACGTTGGACCGCGTACTCCTCGTGGAGTTCCCTGGTGTAGGAGGAGAGTCGCCAGATCCAGGCTTGGGCCTGATCACGCCTTCCTATACGACGCTCGGCGAGCGCCTCGAGCAGGGCCTTGCTGCCCGCACGACGGTCCTCACGCGACCAGGTTCCGACCGTATCGACGGCATCGTCGAACGCTTCAGGGTCTTCGAGCAGGGCGATCTCGGCCAGAGCCTTGAGCCTGAGTTGCGCGTTGCGGTTGCGCTGGACGCAGGTGAGGAGGAATCGCTTTCGCAGTTCCTTCGTCTCGTCCCCCTGGAGCATCGCTTTGGCGCGCCGCCAACCGTTCGTATTGACCCTCGAACCGGCAAGTGCTGCCCAGACATGCTGTTCGGCGTGATCGAGGTTCTCGACCGCAGTCCTCCAGAGGTCCCTCTCGAGGACCTCGAGTCGGCGTTGGGACTCACCCGATACCGGCACGATCCTCTTCTCGACTCGCACCTGGCGCCCGCGGCCTCGCCTGACCGGGCCGACCACGATGGCGCCGCCACGGTAGACGTCACGATCCAGCAGGCTGTGAAGGGTGACGATCGATTCGTCGTGGGTGGTCGCCGGGTGGACGAAATCGATCACGATCCCGGCCTCCTTGCCGGGGTTCCGCCTGGTGACCCTGCCGACCCGCTGCTGATAGATCCTCCGCGAAGCGGTCGGTGCCAGGTGCATGCAGATGGTGGCTCGAGGTGAGTTCCAGCCCTCGGCGAGGAGCATCGCGTTGCACAGCACATCGACCTCGCCGCGCTCGAAGCCCGCGAGGATCTCGGCCAATTCCAGTTTGGGTGTCTCGCCCGAGACGGCCTGGGCATTTATGCCGGCGTCGCGGAATGCCTTCGCGACGTTGTTCGCGTGTTTCACCCCGGCCGTGTAGACGACGCCGGGGATCTTCCGGAAACGAGAGGCATAGAGATCTGCGATCGCGAGGTTGAACGGCTCCTGATCGAGCAGCTTCGCCAGCTCCTCCTGATCGAAGTCCTGATCCACCTCGCCCTTCCTGAGGGGCACCTTGGCGATGGTTCTGACTCCCGGACCGGGCGGTATGCGGATACAGCGGAGAGGAGAGATGACACCCCGGCGGGCTGCCTGCGCGAGATCGAACCGGGAGGTCTGGGTGGGGAACAGGTCGGCAACGTGTCGCGCTATCAACGCACCGGTGGCCGTCATCCCGATGTACGTGGGCCCCTGCCAGCCGCGGATGCACGCGCTCGTCTTCTCACCCAGAGCGGTGTGCGCCTCGTCGCAGATGACGATCGAATATGAGTCCGAGATCTTTCCTGCGTTCCGGACGAACCACTGATAGGTCTCGACGGTCACCGGTCCATCCGCCCGGTCATCCGTTCCCATCAGCGGTGGGGAGAGGCGATCGGCGTAACCGCGGGTCGATATCTCCCCGATGAACTGGTCGACCAGGTTCCTCCTGTGGGTGAGGATCAAGATGCCGCCGGTCCTCGATGCCTCGACGAAACCGACCGCAGCGACCGTCTTGCCCGCACCGGTCGCATGTTCGAACCAGAACCTGCGCGCTGCACCGGGGTCGTCGACGACCTCGGCCACTGCCTCTTCCTCCGTGGCCTCTTCCTCCCAGTCCTGTGGCTCCTCGTCCGGGTCGAGTGCCTCGTCATCATCTGCGGAATCGCCGTTGACCTGAGGCGCGGGAATCTGGGACTTGTCGGCGTCGGCCGTGACAGGAGGAGCCATCTCCTCTTCCTGGACATCCGAGATCAGTACGGCGAGGGTTCCCGACAGAGCATCTACCTGGTGCTCCGACAGCTCGGTGCCGTCCACCAGCTTGGGCGGCTCTTCCGCAAGGAGTCGTTCCAGCCCGAGCAGCAGCGAGAACTGACGCCGCCACTCGATCGAGGGCGACTCTCGGCCATCGGCTATCTCTGCGAGAGCAGCATCGAAAGCCTCACGTCTCGGGGTCCCTGCGACGAGGTCCTTCAGCTTCTCGCCCTCGAGCAGGAAGGGCTCCAACGCGAAGGCTCTCGCGCTCTCGAGTTGCGCCTTGGTTGGCGCCTTTGCCGCCTTGGCGGCCGACTTGGTGGTTTCAGCCATGAGGGCTTTTCGTTCCTGACGGGGCCTCTACCGACAGCTGATGGATGGCAGGTGCCTCGCCGAGAATTCAGGTGTTCCGGTATCCACTTCGAACCCGGAGCTGGTGACTCGATCTCTCACCGAGTCAGTTGACGTATTTAACCACGCGGGAGTCCAATCCGGGTGGGCAATCGTCACCATACGATGATCATCCGCTCACAGCTCAGAAACAGACTCCTGATTTCCGCCGTCGTCGTCCTGTCCGTCACCTTGGCCCTGACCGGCTGCGGTGAGGATGCAGGAAACCCCGAATCCAAACTGACTGTCGCCGAGGCAACAGAGCGGATTCCCGACGCTCCGGCTCCGCTGAGGCGGGTGCGGGCCCAGGCGAACCAACTGCTGCCCGGAGGGACGGCCGCCTTCGAAGAGCGGATCTCGGATCTCCGCGGTTACCCGATAGTGGTCAACAAGTGGGCCTCTTGGTGTGGTCCGTGCCGGTTCGAGTTCCCCTTCCTCCAACAAGCCGCGATCCTGTACGGCGAGAGCGTCGGGTTCATCGGGGTGGACTCCGACGACGCAGAGGCACCCGCCGCCACCTTCCTCCAGAGTCTCCCCTTGCCCTACCCCTCCTACCTGGACCCGGACTCCGAGATAGCCGATCTGATCAAGGCTCCGACCGCCTTCCCGGCAACCGCGTTCTTCGATCGACGGGGTCGACTGGTCCACCTCAAGCAAGGCGTCTACTCCGATGAGCAGGAGTTGATCGCGGACATCGAGCGCTGGGCAAGATGACCGTGGGGGAGTCCACCCCGGAAGTCCGGCTGGACCAGCTGACCGGACTGCGGACGATCCTCGCTCCTGCGCGGGCGGACCGCCCGATGGACTTCGGAATCGCAGAACACGGACCGGGGGCAGCCCATACCTGCCCGTTCTGCGAGGGCAACGAGCAGGACACACCTGCGGAGCTCTGGGCGGACCGACCCGAGGGAGCAGAGGGTGGGCCCGGCTGGCTGGTTCGCGCGGTCCCGAACCTGTACCCGGCTCTCGGGGGCGAAGTGGGAGACGACACGGGAGCTGCATCGACGGGCGACCCCCTTAAGGCAGCCGCTCGGGCGGCCCGGGTAGAGCTCTTCGAGAGGGTTCCGGCGAACGGGGAACACGAGGTGATCGTCCACTCGCCTGAGCACCTCCGCGCGCTCGCCCAGCTGGACGAACGGTCGCTGTCGGCTGCGGTGAACGGTTGGAGGGAGCGCATCAGAGCTCACCGGAACAGCCGCTGCGTGCAGCTGATCGTCAACGAGGGTCCCGATGCGGGCGCGTCGCTCGAGCACACCCACGCTCAGCTCTACGCGATGGACTTCGTTCCCGCAGCGATCGCCCGGGAACGGGAACGGTTCCGCTCGCACCACGATGCGACCAACGGCGGGGAGCTGCTCGCCGACATCGTCAGCGAGGAGATCCGCCGCGACGAACGGGTGGTGGCGGTCGACGACGAAGCGGTCCTCATCTGTCCTTGGGCATCACGCAGTCCGTTCGAGTTGCGATTGATTCCGCGTCGAGCCGAAGGAGACTTCGCCGCCGACGACATGGACGGATTCGGAGTCGGCATGCTCGCCACCGCATTGCGTGCGCTCAAGTCCCGCTTCGGTACCGAACCGCAACTCAACCTGTGGATCAGGACGGCGCCGAAAGGAGCCGAGCCATTCCACTGGCACATCGACATCGCCCCCAGGCTCTCGATCCGCGCCAGCTACGAGATCGCCACCGGCGTCGACATCAACATCTTCCCACCAGAGCGAGCCGCCGGAGAGCTCAGGGAAGCGCTCGGAGACTCCTGAACGACCAAGGGCCCCGAAGGGCCCTTGGTTTCGAAACGGTTCGATTCAGAGTGACTAGGCGCCAGCCGGCTCGCTCACGCCGCCCTTCGGGTCCGGACCGTACTTGTTCTTGCCCTCGTCGCTCTTGGTGCAGAGGAACACCAGGATCACGATGAACCCGATGATCGGGATGATCTGGATCCACCACCACCAGCCGCTCTTCCCTGTGTCATGCAGCCGCCTGATCGTGGCGGAGAGAATCGGGAAGAAGAACGCGAGTGCGACGATGATGTAGAGGAAATTCGTACCGATGATCGCGTCGAAGATCGATCCGATCGCGACCACGATCAGGTACCCCAGATACAACCACCAGAAGGCCGGGCGCGATGCGCGACCCTTCCAGTCGAAGAAATGATCGAATCCTGACTTGACTGCTTCTTGGATGTTCACCTGTGAGTGTCTCCTCCTTCTCGGCGTTTCGACCGAGGTTGCCTGACCTTCTGGCGTTGGACGCTACCTCACCCGGCGGCAGAGCGGTACTTACGGTCTACGATCGTGTTGGTGAGATGATGCTCAGGCGCAAATTCAACCGACGGTCGATGCGGAGGTGGGGATCCAGAGCGGTCGTCGCGTTGATAGTGGCGATGGGCGTCGCCTCCGCTCCTGCACCCCCCGCAGATGCCGCATCCGACATCTGGGTCGATCCCTCGAGAGGTCGAGATTCGGCTGCGGGAACCAGAGCCAACCCGCTTCGGAGCCTCTCCGAGGCATGGGATCGCCTTCCGGCGATCGCTTCGACGCCGACCACGGTTCAACTGAAAGCTGGCGACTATCGGAATCTGAGCCCCGTCTATTGGGAGGACCATTCGGGTACCTCGACAGCACCGGTGCTGATCCGCTCTGCGGACGGCAAGGGCAGGGCCCTGCTGCCCGCGGTCAACCTGTTCGGCGTCTCCTGGATCGAGTTCCGTGGCATCGAGTTCCGCGACGGCGGAGATGTGGTCCACTGCGAGCAGTGCTCCCACTTCACCTTGAGGAACTCGATCGTGCGGGGGGTCGGCGCCCAAGAGACCTTCAAGGCGAATCAGAGCGAGTGGGTGTCGATCCTCGACAGCTCTCTCAGTGGCGCCGGCGACAACGTGGTCGACATGGTCGCGGTGCGTCACGTCCGTCTGAGGCGCAACCGGATCGCGGGCGCCGAGGACTGGTGCGGCTACGCGAAGGGTGGATCGGTGGATGTGATCGTCACCTCGAATCTGTTCACCCGCTGCGGTACCGGCGGCTTCTCCGCAGGGCAGGGAACCGGCTTCCAGTTCATGGAACCACCGTGGCTCCACTACGAGGCGGTCGGAGTGGTGATCCGCGGCAACACCGTGACCGAGACCGAGGGCGCCGCCTTCGGAGTCCAGGGAGGCTTCGGCGTGCTGGTCGAAGACAACGTCGCCCGCCGGGTGGGGCGGCGATCACACGTGCTCGAGGTGGTCTTCGGCAGCCGATCCTGCGACGGACAACCCGGTGACGCGGGCCGTGAGCGCTGCCAGCAGTATCTCGATCAGGGCGGCTGGGGAACCACCGTGGTCGACGACGGATCCAACGGAGTGAGCATCCCCAGCCGGCATGTCCAGTTTGCAGGGAACGTGATCTTGAATCCCGCTCCGTACCGATCGACCTGGCAACACCTGACCGTATTCGGCGAGACGGGCCCGCAACCGGGCACCGGTGCGCCATCGGACGGCGCGGCCGACACCGATCTCCGTTTCCACCGCAATGTGATCTGGAACGGAACTGCCTCGATGCCGCTAGGCGTCGGGGAAGGATCGGGCTGCGCCCCCTCCAACCCGACCTGCAACCCCGCGCAGCTCCAAGCGGACAACCGGATCAACACTCGATTGCCGCTGCTGAAGCGACTGCGCAACGGGCGCTATGTGAAGCGCGGTTGGACTGTCGACTACACGCGCCACACGAGGCTGCCTCCCGACTGGAGCGGTCTCCCCGCCGGTTCGCCGCCGTGGACGAGTTGGCCGTTCTAGATCTCCAGGGTCTCTCCTCTAGCCTGCGCTGATGCTCCGCAAAGCCCTCGACAAGGCGATGGACCTGACCGTGGTTCCCGGCTTCACCCGGATCGGCTACTCGGTGCGCAGTCGAGGTTGGTCCGATCCGACGGCTGGCAAACCGCTCGACGGCAAGGCGGTACTGATAACCGGCCCTACCGCCGGCCTGGGAACTGCGACGGCCAAGGGACTCGCCCGGGCGGGCGCCGACCTGCACCTGGCGGTACGCAACCTCCCGAAAGGAGAGTCGCTAGAGGAAGAGATCCGGGCCGAGATCCCAGATGCGAAGGTGACCGTTTGGGAGTGCGACGTCTCCGATCTGGATTCGGTCCGGGGCTTCGCCGGGATCTTCTGCGACTCGGTCGACCGGCTCGATGTGTTGATCCACAACGCGGGAATCCTCGCGGCGGAGAGGAAACGATCGGCTCAGGGATTCGAATTGACCTTTGCGACCAACGCCCTCGGGCCGTTCCTGCTCACCGAACTCCTGCTCGAACCGCTCGAGCGTGGCACCCCGGCGAGGGTGATCTTCGTCTCCTCGGGTGGCATGTACGCCGAGCGACTCGATGTCGACGACCTCCAACTGGAGCGACGCGAGTTCCGCGGAGACCGCTTCTACGCGCACACCAAACGCATCGAGGTGATCCTCGCCGAACTGATCAGCGAGCGCTACGGCGCGCGAGGAATCACCGGTCACTCCTCACATCCCGGTTGGGCCTACACGGCCGGGATGGCCGAAGCGCTGCCGAGGTTCCACAAACTCACCGGTCCGATACTCCGCACCGCGGATCAGGGGGCCGACACGGTGGTCTGGATGTCGCACGCCCCCGAGGTCCTCACGAATCCAGGCGAGTTCTGGCACGACCGTGAGCCCAGACCGAAACATCGACTCCCCTCGACCAGGGAAACAGCGGTCGAGCGCGAGGATTTGTGGCGCCAACTGAGCGAGTTGGCGGGCGTTCGATCCGACTGACTGCCGCTAGGAGGTCTTCGGCCGCGTGCCGAGATCGCGGCACATGAAGTAGAGAGTCGGCGGGAAGACCGCCCAGATTGGTGCGATCACCACGAGGTTGAATATTCCCTGCAGGATTGGTCCAGCCGTGTCGCCGAACACCTCGAGCAGCAGAGAGGCGACGACGTTCAGGATCACCATCAAGACGAAGTAGGTCCAGAAGATCCGCCATGCGTTACCCGAGGCGAGCCTCGCGCTGACTCCGAAGTTGTCTAGCGCGGCGCGGTCCTTGTTGAGCACCGTGGCAGGAATCGCCATCGAGAAGTAGACGGCAGCGACGACGAAACCGACGAAGAGGCTGAGGATCGAGATGACGATCACACCGAGGACCGCCCAGAAACGATCTGCGGCGGACTTCAGCAATTCGATCGGTCCCATCAACTTCCTCTTCTTCTCGAGTTGCTCGACCAGGATCACGACCCCGGCGTGGTAGAGCACCGCGACCACGATCGCCGCGATGAAGCCGACCACGATCAGGATTACCCCCAGCGCTCCCTCTACCTCCTCGGCGAGGATGTAGCCCACGATGATTGCCGCAACCGGGATCGCGAAGACGATGATCGCGGCCGGAATGAGCGTCTTGGCGCCGTTCTTGTAGTGACTGAAGACGGCCGTGAGCGTGTCACCGATCGAGATCCTCTTCTCTGCAGCAGCCTTCGAGCGCGTTGCCATCGGCGAGGAAATTACCAGTCGCGCTAGCGGCAAACATGACCCGGCGCCCTACACTTGTCCCGATGGCTCATTACGAAACCGGCTTCGTCTCCCCCAAACCCATCGCCGAGGTGTACGGGTACCTCGCGGACTTCACAAACGCCACCGAGTGGGACGACAACACCGAATCGGTCAGATGCCTGACCGGAGACCCGCTCGCTCTCGGCGCTCGCTACGAAGTGGTGACGAAATTCGGTGGCCGGACCCTGACCCTCGTCTACGAGACCGTGACCCTCGAAGAGCCGCATCGAGTCGTCCTGCAATGCGAGTCCGGTCCCGTCCGGATAGAGGACACGATGACCTTTGCGGAGACGGCAGGCGGAACCGAGGTCCACTATCGGGCGCAGATCTATCCCAAAGGCCCCGCCAAGCTGCTCGACCCAGTCTTCCATCTCATCTTCCAGGCGGTTGGCGGTCGCGCGGCGAAGGGTCTCAAGCAAGCTCTCGGCGCATCCTGAACGGCGGTGCCCCCCGTTCACGCCGACGGACCGGAAGCGGCTAGCCTCCACTGCCCATGATTGCCTTCGGATGCGCGATGACCTCGCCCGACAAGTACGAAGCGTTTGCCAAGTCGGGTATCGATCTGGTCGCGGAGCCGGATTCGAAGATCCATCTCTACCGGAGCAAGGGATCGATCTTCCGCAACTACAACATGATCTTGGATCTGGTCAAGGATGAGCCAGACTTGGAAGCGCTCGTTCTCTTCCATCAGGACTCGGAGATCGTCGAGCCGGACTTCTGCGATCGGATCCGCGCTGCCATGGCCGACCCGGAGGTGGCCATCGTCGGCTGCATCGGCGTCGTGGGAGCCCGGAGCATCGCCTACTGGGAGGGTTCGGAGGTCTGGGGATCATTCACCCACCGCTATTACGAGTACGGAGGAGGAGACATCCCGGGACTCGGCTGGCAGCGGGGTGCACACATGCCTCCTTACGCGAGGACGGGAGAGGTCGACACGGTCGACGGATTCGTCCTCTGCCTGAGTCCCTGGGCAGTGCGGAACCTCCGATTCGACGAGACGCTGGGGAAACTCCACGGCTACGACCTCGACATCTGTCTCCAGGCACGAGAGCAAGGGAAGAAGGTCGTGGTGGCCGACTTCAGGGTCATCCACCATCACTCTCTAGCTCTGATCAACGACGTCGACGGCTGGGTCGAAGCGCACATGAAGGTGGCCGAGAAGTGGGACGGCCGGATGGGGATGGTCGGCCAGGAACCCGGTGACTGGAAGGAACGCGCCCGTCGCGCAGAGGCGCGTGCCGAGGCCGAGAAGATGATCGCCGGAGCCAACGTCTATATCGCTCAGGCAAGGGTCAACGAAGCCCGCCGTCCCAGCTACTGGCTCCACGCCCTGATGCGGAAGATCCGCCGCAGGGTCAAGGTCTCCTTCTAGCCGTCTCGCTCGGCAAGCATCTCGTCGAGCTTCTTCGCATCGGCGGGTCTGGGACCGCCCATGTCTATCGCATGCTCGATGTCCTGGACCGAAACTGCCGGTGTCCCGAGGTTCCGGATCTTCGACATCAACTCGGCTGCCTTGAAGGTCCCCGAGTGCGCAAGCTGATGCAGGATGCGCGCCTGCACATCACGGCGAACCAGGTGCTGGACGCGATTAGCCTCGAGCCTCATCAGCAGCGGGTTGCGGTCGTAAGGCGAGAGCAGCGTGGAGACAGCGCCGGACCAGGACGCTGACTCGGGCCACAAGACGCCGAGTCCGAAGAAGGCGGGGATCACCGCGAACTCGAGACCCTTCCCGGCCTCGGTGGCGAGGAAATCCTCCACCGCGGTGAGAGTGCCGTTTCGGGGGCCACCCTCCCGTACAGCCGCACAGTCGTAGAAGAGTCCGCTCTTGGCGAGCCCCGGTTCGGAAGGATCCAGCCAGACCTCGCGAGCCACCGGCTGGCGGAACTCGTCGGGGATCCGCTCCGGGGCGTAATAGGTATCTCGCCTCGCATGGGGCCAACCGATGTCGTGGAGCATGGTCAGCGGAAACGCGGAGCCCTCGGCCCCTGCACGAGCGGCGATCGCCTCGAGCTCCCGGGTGACCGTGAACCAGTTGTGATCGCCGTCCACGATCACCGCGTCGAACCTCGGGGCCGCTGGAATGGCCTCGAGACTCGTCGTCTCGATCACGGTCAACTCGGGATGCGCCGCTTGGAGGGACCGCAGTTCCTCGGTCGGATCGGTCTCGACTGCGACGACCTGCGAGTCGTGCCTTCCGGCCCAGTCGAGCAGAGCCTCGGTCAGGCGGCCCTGGAAGGCGCCGATCTCGAGGACCGTGTCCACGCCTGCCACATCGAGCGACCCGTAGAGGATCTCTCCGTAGTCGGAGATGGACGCGCCCCACTGATACCGGTCGTCCGGCGGGATGAACGTCTCTTCAGGTCTGTCATCTGGGCTCATGGGTTCCTCGGTGGTCGTCCGGATGCGGGCGACCACGCTGGCACGGTATAGCGTTTGCACCGATGAGCGATCTCGCCGCCCACCAACCAGCCGCTTCCAAAGAGACTCGGCTGCCGACGCTCACGGAGATCCGGACGAAGCAACCGCGCCTCAGAGAGGCACTTGCAGCTGATGCACGAATGGTCGCCTCGAACAGGAACGAGCGACATGAGTTCCGCTCGACTCTCGACGGCCTCCTGCAGATGATCAGACTGATCTGGGTCAGCGATGCTTTCGGGGCTCAGGTGATCTACCGGCTCAAGGTCTGGTTCGAAGTCCACCGCGTACCGGTGCTTCCGAGGGTCCTCCACCGCATCGCAATGATGACCTCGCAGGTCGCGATCGGGAGCCCGGTGGTGATCGGCCCGGGCCTGTACGTCGTGCACGGTCAGATCGTGGTGGACGGGATCACCGAGATCGGGCGTGGGGTGGAGATCGCGCCCTTCGTGACGATCGGACTCCGGTCCGGGAACTTCCAAGGCGCCAAGGTCGGAGACAACGTCCGGATCGGCACCGGCGCGAGGATCATCGGGCCGGTCAGGATCGGCAATGGGGCGACGATCGGTGCGAACGCGGTCGTGGTCGACGATGTCCCCGAGGGCGCAACGGTGGTCGGTGCTCCTGCGAGGCCTGTTGATTAGCAGCCCCTTCCACCGGTGTTACGCTTGATCTCTGAAGGTTCGGGGCGGCAGTCGACCCGGGGGGAGTGAGACGAAGATGTTCTTCAAGACCAAACGCAAACGTAAGCGCGAACGAATCGGGAATCTGAAGTCGTTCGAAGGTTCGAAGCCTGAGTCCGTCGACGCGGACACGTTCGATTCGCTGGAGGCGATCCTCGCCGAGATCGAGGAACTATCCGCTGATCCCGCCCGACGAGAAGACCCGGACGTCGCGGCCAGGATCCTCCAACTCCGACACTGGGCGGGTGCCCGCCTCGCGGGCAAGTCGAAGGAAACATCCCCATACCCCGATCCCGACTACTCCGAGCTGCCCAAGCCGGGCGTCGTCCCCGAGACGACACTCGACGAAGCCACCCCGGCGATGATCCGCGGTGCGCTCCTGCGCAACGGCTGCCTGCTGATCAGAGGTGTGGTGCCCCGAGAGGAAGCCGAAGGGCTCGCCGCCGATATCGACCGGGCCTATGAGATCCGGACCGAGGTGAGCGAGAGCAGGGCGAACGGTGCCGAGAAGGGCTGGTACGAGGAGTTCTCTCCCGATAGCCCGTACTTCTCCACCGTCGACAGAGGTTGGATCGGAGGTGGAGGCGGACTGCTGGCGGCCGACTCGCCAGTGATGCACGCGAAGATGCTCGCTGCGTTCTCGAATGCAGGGTTGAGTGATCTGATCGCGGGCTATCTCGGCGAACCTGCAGCCATCTCCGACCAGAAGTGCACACTTCGCAAGACCCCGCCGAGCGCTGGCAGAGGGTGGCACCAGGACGGATCGTTCATGGGGGAAGTGAAGGCGCTGAACGTCTGGATGGCCCTGACCCACTGCGGAGACACCGCCCCGGGCATGGACATCGTCCCCAAGAGGATCGAGGAGATCCTGCCGTCGGGGACCGAGGGCACCGAGATCGCGATCCAGATCCACGAGGACATCGCCCAGGCCGCTGCGGGAGATGGAGGAGTGGTGCGACCGATCTTCGAACCGGGCGACGTCCTTCTCTTCGACGAGATGTTCCTCCACACGACCGCTGCGGAGTCGAGCATGCCGAACACACGCTTTGCGATCGAGAGCTGGTTCTTCGGGGCGTCGGCCTTCCCCGAGGACTACGTACCCATCGCTGCCTAGGCACTGCTCCTCGGGGCCTGACCCCCTTGTGCGCGCGCGCCGAAGCGGTGAGCCCAACGGCGGATCGGTTGCTCGACGAATCGAGCGGAGAGATACCCGTAGAGCACCGAGAGAGGAATCACGAACAGGGAGAGTTCGAGCAGGTTGGAAAACCTAGCGATCAGCTCGAACCCGAGGACGTTGATCGCGATCACCATCAGCACGTAGTGGGACAGATAGATCCCGTAACTGATGTCGCCGAGCTTCCTCACTCGCTGGTTCGCAAAGGGCCACTGGAGCCACCGTGGAGCGAGACAGATGGCAAGCATCACTGCTCCCAGAACCAGTGAGAACACCGCGCCGAGCAAGGGGGATTCGTACGCGGACGAGAGAAGCGCGTAACGGGAGACCGCGTCGAGTCCGGTCCAGATTCCCAACCCCGCGAACACCAGCAGCGCCGCCAATGCGACCACTGTGCGCTGCAGGTCACTGCCGGGAGGTTTTCCCTTCCTCGTCCAGTGGACATACAGCCAGGCAGCGGTCATTCCCGAGGCGAAGGAGAGCGCCCAGGCTGGGAGTTGATTTACGCCACCGAAGGTGAGATGGACGCCCGCGTCGAGATCGAGTGACTCCGCTACCCACGGCAGCCGCCAGATGAACGAGTGCCAGGCTACGGTGATCGCCGCGGCGATCGCAAGGCCGATGAAAGGATGGCGCGCGTACCAACGCGCGATCAACGGAAGGACCAGGTAGAAGCCGACCTCGACCGAGAGCGTCCACAGGGGCGTGTTGACGAGGAAGCCCGGCTCGATTCCCTGATCGAGCCAGAGCAGCGGTTCCTGGAGGAAGAGGAAATGCCCGATCCCCCCGACCCAGGTCGGGTCTGCGAACTGGGGGAGGAGGAAGGCGAGCACGATCGTGATGGCCAGAGCCAGCCAATACGCAGGTGCGAGACGTGCAGCTCTGCGCAGCGCGTAGGGCCCCACCGGGCCGAACTCTCCACCGCGTGCCACCGTCGGAAGGAAGACGACGAACCCCGAGACGACGAAGAGCACCTCGACGGCTCGACCGAGAAACCCCCAGACGAGAGCCGCGTCGAAGCTCGGGCCGGCAGCGTACTGCTCGATCGTGATCAGATGCAGCAGGACGACCCCCATGATCGCGAAGGCCCTGAAGCCGTCGAACGCAGGGACGATGGGCAGCCCCGACGAGGACCGGAATTCCTTCCCAGGATCCTCCATCTGCGGCACCTCCTGCTCTGCCCGCTTGATCCGGGCAAACATTCCGGAGATCTTCCCGCTGAAGCGGCTCACCTTCCTCCGCCCTGCGCTCTGAGAGCCGAGATCGGCGGAACCGCGCTTGCGCCGGGGAAGCCTCTGCGCTCTGCTTCGGCCGCGGCGCGATCGAGACCCCCGTGCTCCAAAGCGGCCACCGGAGACTCACCCCGCCAGACCACGCCCTTTCCCCGCTCGCGCACCGTGACCTCCATCGTCCCACCCAAGTGCTCCAGGGCGCCTGCGACATTCCGGCGCTCCCTGGGCAGGGGAACGGGAAGCAGATGTGACTCGCCGAGTGGTGAGCGGCCCTCGATCTCGATTCGCCAGCGGGGACTGCGGCCGGAAAACGACCAACGGTCGTCGCTGACCTCGGCGGTGACCGGCGAGATGCCCGGATTCCCCAGGCGGATCAGTCGCCCGTCCGGCAACCGGACCACGACGGCCGTGACCTCGGTGCTGAGGCCGGCCGACTTGATCTCGCCTCCGGCGAATGCCACACAGGCTGACCCCTCCTCGAAGCCCTGGGCCTGGCCCCACCACCACGAATCGGGGAACCCACCCCTGCCCCAGTTCTTCTCGCCGTAGACCTGCCACCCGTCGAGTTCCCACACCTCTCCGCCCAGATGCGCGATCCCGGAAGCCTTGCCCCCGAGCAGCCACGGGTGCCAGTACTGGTTCAGCGCGGGCACCGTCTGGAAAATGCTCGATCCGCCAAGTGAGCGACGGGACCACTCCGCGCCTGCCGCGACCCTCACCTCCAGCCGCGCCTCGGACCCGAGATCGACGGTGAGGCTGTCGGCGGACCCGTCGAAGGCGTTGCCCGCCTTGGCACCCAGGGCGTCGGGATCGGCCCAACCCTCGGGGTGCTCGACCGTTTCGAGGAAGCCGTTCGGATGGGAGGCGAGACCGAGGGTCGACCAGGTGCCATCGTCGGCACGATTCACCCCGCAGAGCGCGATCAGTACGCGGCCGTCGTCGCGCGGAGCGGTGAAGCGCCAGAAGTAACCCTCCATCCGCACGCCTGGATGCGCCTTCAGCGGATCTCCCCACGGAAGATCCGCACCGGTTCCCCTGTAGGTCCTGAAAAACGGCACCTCTGGAGTATCGCGCTCACGTGTACGGATACGCCGCTCGCCCGAAACCCTCGCGCATCAGGCGTGTTCAAGGAGGCAGGTATGACTCTCCGGTCCACGAATTCCCCAGAGATGGAAGTTGCAGCCGCAACCGCGCTCCCGCACGCCCGCCCGATGGGTCACAATGCCGATGTGGCTCGCAAGGTCCGGACATTCGCGGGGGCGCTGATCGCAGCCGTTGCGCTACTCGCGCCAGCGTCGCTGGCTTCGGCGGCCGACGAGATCCTCCAGCCGGCGAGCTACGCCAGCCTCAGCACCTACAAGTGTCAGAGCGCTCCGCTGACCATCCAGCCGGGCCAGAACCTGAACCTCTTCGACCAGACGACGACCTGCCCCAACGCGCAGAAACTCAGTGGGCCAGGTGCCGCGAACCCGTTCACGAGCTCCGCTCAGGGCTACATCACCCGGTTCGAGCCGAACATGGTCTGGACCAACGGACCCGGTGGGGTGGTCACGCCGCGGGTCGACGACCTCCACCTGCACCACGTGGTCTGGTTGAGAGATGGCGTCCGTTTCGCCGCGGGCGAGGAGAAGACCTACGTCAAGCTGCCGCAGGGCTACGGCTACAAGGTCGCGGGGAATGCGGAGTGGGGCCTCAACTGGATGATCCACGATCTCCTGGACAAGCCCGGACGCCAGGTCCGGATCGAGTGGATCATCGACTGGGTGCCTTTCATCGATAGCAATAATCCCCCGATCAAGCCACTCACCGGGCAATGGATGGATGTCGCCGGGGATCCCCAGGTCTACCCGGTCTTCGACGCCGAGAAGGGGTTCGCCAATACGCAAGACGGGAAGTTCACCTTTCCGGACGATGTGCCGCAGCTTGCATCGCAGGCGGGCTACGAGGAACGAGGGAAGATCAGCAACGCCCACCGCTGGACCATCCCCAACGTCGGACCTCCCAACAGCAAAGGAGTCACCCTAATCTTCGGAGCGGGCCATCTGCACCCCGGGGGCTTGTACGTCGATGTGAACGTGACCCGAGGCGGAGTGACCAAGAAGATCTTCCGCTCCGATGCCCGGTACTACGAGCCGGCAGGAGCGGTGAGCTGGGACGTATCGATGAAGGCGACCAGGCCTGAGTGGCGGATCGAACTGCAGCCAGGAGACGTCGTCTCGATGAGTGCGACCTACGACGTCACCAGGGGCTCTTGGTACGAGTCGATGGGGATCATGCCGTTCGCTTATGTCAACGGACGAGGCGAACCCAACTCGGCCGATCCCTTCGAAGCGGCCGATGCCGAGGCGTTCCAGGAGATGGTCGACGCTGGCGGAATCCTCACCCACGGGCGGCTCCCCGAGAACCTCGACGACAAAGCGAACAAGCCGCTCGGGCTCGCCGACCCCCGCAAACTCAAGAGCGGACGCTTGATGCCATCCCAAGGTGTCCGGATCTGGGACTCATTCTTCACGCTCGGTGGCTTCTCGGCGATCCGGGGATTCCCGGCCAGCGCGATGCGACCGCCGGTCATTCGCCCCGGACGATCCGTGACCTTCACCAGCCGTGACGCGCTGGCCAATCAATCGGTCTACGACCAGACCTGGCACACGATCACCTCCTGCGCCGCGCCGTGTAACAGAGGGTCGGGCATCGGCTATCCGCTCGCCGGTGGTCCGGTCAAGTTCGACTCGGGGCAGCTCGGATTCGCCAGCGACTTCGCGAACTCAGGGGTAGTCGAGAACACCAACGTCTTCACCACCCCCCGCATCCGCAAGGCGGGCACCTACTCCTACTTCTGTCGTATCCATCCGTTCATGCGAGGTTCTTTCCGGGTGGCCAAGGCAGAGAAGGCGAGAAGATAGTGGGCGCGAAAAGCGGAACTCCGGGCGATAGGGCGTGTTCGAGTAGTCAGATGAAGGGAAGGCTGAAGAAGCGGAACAGAGCACTCGCGCTGGTGGCAGCCACCGCTGCGCTTTCGGTGGTGGCCGTGGGAGGCGTTCCGATCGCCTCGAGCGCGACAATCGTGCAAGCCGGAACCGAGGCCGGAGATGTCTACTCACCGCGCGCCGTGACCGTGGCCAAAGGCAGTCGCGTGACCTGGCAGTTCAACGGTCCGCACAACGTGGTCGGCAAGGGCAAGGGCTGGACGGCGAAGATCAGGACCAGCGGGACTTGGTCCAGGACCTTTCGCGTCAAGGGAAAGTTCTACTACCGCTGCACGATCCACCCGGGCATGAAGGGCAGCGTCACCGTCCGCTGACCAGCGGCTCGGATTCTCTCCGCTGCCCCTCGATCCTCGACTCATCGTCCACCGACTAGCATCACCGCATGGGCGAGTGGGCTGACGAATTCTTCCGTGACTGGCAGAAGGCCTGGAACACCGGCACCGAGGCGGTGCTCGAGTACGTAACCGACGACATCGAGTACTGGGATGTCACCCTCGATCAGCCCATCCACGGTAAAGACGCCTACGCCACCTACTGCGACGGCTTCTTCACAGCCTTCACCGAGCTCGACTGGACCATGCGCGAGCCGGTGATCCACGAAGGAGACCGCGTGGCCGAACCCTGGGCCTTTCGCGGGCTCAACTCGGGGCCGATCTGGATCGGGCTGCCCGCGACCGGTCGTCGTCTCGAGAGCAAGGGCACCGACATCTTCGAATTCCGCGATGGGAAGGTCTGTCGCGAACACTCCTTCTACGACGTGGCCTCGAACCTCCGCCAGCTCGGCCTGTGGCCGGGTATCGGAAGCATCGGTGAGCGGTTGATGATGGGGGCAGGCAGCGGAGCGGTGCAAGCCGCGAAGCTCGTCGGTCGCCTTCCCCTGCCTGGCCGGTAGGAACTCACCATCGAGCACATCCACCAAGAGATCCGTGGTTGGTTCACTTTTCCCGGGCTGTATCGCAGGGCAATCGTCAACGCTCCGTCTGGCGGCACGCTGGTCGAGGTCGGCAGCTGGATGGGGAAATCAGTCGCTTTCCTCGCCGTCGAGGCCGTCAACTCCGGCAAGGACCTGCAGATATTCGCGATCGACAGTTGGGAAGATTTCGAAACGGTCATCTCAGCCGAGACCTTCGACGGCGAGGAGACATTCAGGTGCTACCGAGAGAACATCGCTCCGGTTGCCGACCGGATCGAGGCCCTGAGAATGAGATCGACCGATGCAGCGACAAACTTCGAAGACTCGAGTTGCGACTTCGTCTTCATCGATGCCTCTCACGAATATCGCGACGTCCTCGACGATCTCGCTGCCTGGTATCCGAAGGTGAGATCGGGCGGAGTCCTGGCGGGGCACGACTACCACTGGCCCGGGGTCTCACGTGCCGTCAGAGAGTTCGCCCGCGCGAACGGATTGAAACGACCGAGGACGACCGAGCTCTGTTGGGTGATCGAGGTCGGAGCGGAGAGCAGGAGCATCAGCCAACGGCTCCACGACTTGGCGGCCGCTCCGAAAGAGAACCTGCTGACTCTGGTCGCGCGCATCCGGTACGAGTTCATGACCAGACGGGCCAGAGGCTGACCGGGCACCTGCCTCTACATCTCGAACCGTGGTGGGCAGTGCGGGCGGTCCGTCCTAGACTTCCTGCAGTCGGCCCCGATAGCTCAGCTGGATAGAGCGACTCCCTCCTAAGGAGTAGGCCGCAGGTTCGAATCCTGCTCGGGGCGTGCTGCGCTCAGGCGCTGCGGTCAGGACGATCGGGATAGAGATCGTCGATCGTGAACAAGGGCGTATAGGGAGCCTGAGAAGCGTCCTCTATCGCCTCTCCTCCACCCGCCAGCCGGTCGAGCACGGAGACGACACCCACTACCTCGTGTCCTTCCTCGCGAATCCGCTCGATCGCCTTGACAGTCGATCCGCCCGTCGTGACCACGTCCTCCACCACCAGACACTTGGTACCGGGATCGAGGATCGGACCCTCGATCCACCGCTGGAGGCCGTGATCCTTCCGCTCCTTGCGAACGAAGAACGCGATCAGACCGTCGCCGGCGGGATCACCGATTGCGGCTGAGGCGAGGGGATCGGCACCCATGGTGAGTCCTCCGACCGCCTCCGCCCCACGATCGGTCGCCTCGGCGGCGATCAAGGCCCCCACCGCCCTGAAGCCCTCCGGGCGGAGGATGGCTCGTTTCACATCCACGTAGTACTCGGCCTCGGCGCCGCTCGAGAGAGTCACCTTGCCGATCACCAGCGCGTGTTCACGCAACTGAGCGAGCAATACCTCACCTACTTGGCCGGGACCGTTCACCAGCCTGATCCTATTCATCAGACGCTGCGGAAAGGCCTCCGACTAGCGGTAGATGAAGATCTCCATCCCGAGATCGATCCAGTTGTAGATGAAGATCGAGTAGGGAATCGGATTCCTCACACAACCGTGTGATGCGTTGTAGTTCGGCACCGGATCGAAGCCGTGGGTCGCGTAGTTTCCGTCGTAGAAGACCGAGTAGTACATGCGCTTCCCGTTGTAACCGGCGTGGCGCAGATAGAACCTGAACTTGCCGGTGAGGGTGGGCGTGCTGTCGGCGCCGCTCGAGATGTGGAAGGTGTGAACCGCCTTCCCCTTGCGGACGAGGGCCATCACCTGCCGCGACAGGTCCACCTCGACGTGTTTACCGGCACCCGGATGCTCGGGTTTGAACTCCCCCTTGCCCTCCAGCAGGAGACGGAAGATCTTTCTCGAGTATGCGGAGTTCCAGCTCATCCCGTTGACCTTCCGGAAGGCCAGCATCGCAAGGCGCGAGCTCCAGTTGAGCCGTCGTGATACGGCTGCCTGGTGGTAGCCGGCGTTGCGCAGGAGCTTGTTGAAGAACTTGGTCCTCGGACCCGAGCCGAGACGCCCCGGAACCGCCACCTTGAAGTAGACGGGGTTCGAGCGTTCACCGGCCCATTCGGCGAAGACCCGATAGCGACAGCAGGCGCGTGTCTCGAAGGTCCACTCGTAGGCTCCTGTCGTGGGATCAGCCTCGACCTTGGCCGCCTCCACCTTGCGCTTTCCCGTGTACGCACGGATCGTGACCTGGGCACCCGGAGTCGGTGCGGGTATAGACCCCTCGACCCGAACCTTGCGCAGCACGCCGACGACTCTGGGATTGCCCTTGATCGCTATCTCGACAGCATCGCCCGGGCAGGGGACGCCCCTCGTGGAGGGACCGACGGCGGGAGACGAGCAGACAGCGCGGTTCGCGGAATCATCAGAGGGAGCCGTCGCGGAGGCCAAGCCCGGCAGAAGCATTCCGGTGACCGACGCAACCACCGCCAGAAAGACGAATCTCTTACCCCTGCCGTCTCGTTTCATCTATCGATCATTCTGCCGCATCCCACGGCGATTTGCGACCCTCAGGCGAGCAACCGGCGACGCAGAGCCCTGACCGGAATCGGGAAGAGGATCAGCGACACGACGACGAGCCAGCACGCGTGCAGGGCGATCTGGAGCGCCTCGGGGCCGGTTGCCAGACCCCGGGTGATCTCCACCAAGTGGTAGAGCGGGCTGAACCAGGCGACCACCTCGACCCAGTCCGGCAGATCGGTGAACGGGAAGAAGATGCCCGAGAAGAGGAACATCGGGGTCACCCCGAGGGTGAAGTAGTAACTGTAGAAGTCGATGCGACCGACCAGAGAGGTGAACGCGTAACCGATCACGGCGAAGCAGAGTCCTCCGATGAAAACGAAGGGCGGAATCAGTATCGCCCAGGGTGAGGAGATCAACCCGAACGCCGCAACGACGATGGCGAAGACCGATCCGTAGACCATCGCGCGGGTCGCACCCCAGATGATGTCCCCGGCGGCGAGATCCTGGACCTCCACCGGAGTGGCGAGGACCGCGTCGTACAGGCGGTCTTCGTTCATCCGCATGTAGACGTTGTAGGTGGTCTCGAAGGAGGCCGCCCACAACGCCGCCGAGGCGATCAATCCGGGGGCGAGGAAGTCACGGTATGGAACGCCGTCGAGACTCGCGATGTAGGTACCCAACCCAAAGCCCAATGCGATCAGGTAGAAGAGCGGATCGAGGAAGGTCGGCAACAGCGCGCCCTTCCAGAGCTTCGAGAAGACCTTGGCGTTCCGTCGCCACACAGCGAATGCGAATCGGGGTTCGGGCAGCATCCGTCTACTCCCGGAGACTCCGGCCGGTCAACTTGAGGAAGACATCCTCGAGCGTCGCTCGACGTGCAAGAGCCGACTCCAGCGGGAACCTGTCGTGGTCGTGTCGCGAGAGGACGGCCTCGGCGTCGCCGGAGAAGATCAGGATCGTGGCTGGCCCGCGCTCGATGCCGGTGATCGATCCATCGGACAGCGAGTCGATCAGACCTTCCTCGTCGCACTCGGGCAGGGGCCGGAGTTCCAGCACCTCGGCTCCCACCGTCTCGGCGATCAACTCGCTCGGGCGGCCGTCGGCGACGATCCTGCCCTCGTCCATGATCACGAGACGGTCGCAGAGCCTCTCCGCCTCGTCCATGTAGTGGGTCGTGATCACCAGAGTGACGCCGCGCTGCTTCAGCCTCTCGAGCGAATCCCAGACGGCCAGACGTGCCTGCGGGTCGAGGCCCGTGGTCGGCTCGTCCAGAACGATCAGGTCGGGGTCGGCGACCAGCGATCTCGCGATGAGCAGACGACGCTTCATCCCTCCAGAGAGTTGCCTGGGCTTCTCGTCAGCGCGATCGGCGAGAAGAGCGAACTCCAACAGTTCCTGCGCCTTGGCCTTTGCGTCTGATCTGTCGATGCCGAAGTAACTCGCCTGTTGCGCGAGTCCCTCCGAGAGGGTCAACTCGCCATCGAGGTTGGTCTCCTGGGCGACCACGCCGATCCTGGCCTTGACCTGCCGACGCTCCGTGACGATATTCCCTCCCAGCACCTCGAGTTCACCTCCGCCGGGGCTGGAGAGTCCGTAGATCATCCTCATCGTCGTCGTCTTGCCGGCACCGTTGGGTCCGAGGAAGCCGAAGCATGATCCGGTCGGGACGGTGAAGTCGATGCCATCCACGGCCACTCGGTCGCCGTACGACTTCCGCAGATCGACCGCTCGAACCGCCTCTGGGGATGCAGACGCCTGACTCATGCAGCGATGATCGCGATCCCGTTGTTCACGACGTGGACCAGGATGCAGGGCCAGATCGAGCGTGTGCGCTCATAGATCCAGGCCAGCGCAACCCCGAAGATGCTCAGCGGAATCGCCGCCGTGGGACCGCTCGTCACGTGAGGGATCCCGAAAGCGATCCCCGAGATGATTGCGGCGGGCCAGAGCGAGAACTTCGTCCTCAAGCCTGCGAACAGCATCCCCCGGAAGAAGACCTCCTCGGCTATCGGCGCCACGACCACGATCATCAGCACCGCGGTGACCGCCACGACCGTGCTGCCGTCGCGGAGGCCGAGTTGACGGGCGATGTCCTCCTGTTCCGGCATCAGCACCAATGCTGCGAAGAGCAGTGCGATCGCGTAGTAACCGAGGAGCACCAGTAGGGCAAAACCGAACTGGCGCGGACTCGCGCGGCGAAATCCGAGCAGGTCGAGAGCCTCCCTGAGCCCGGACCGCCTCCAGCGCAGGGCGACGAGCAACGAGAAGACGACCATGGTCAGCGCAAAGAGGAACTGCGCAGCGAGCAGAGCCGGCTTCGATTCGAGATCCGAATCGAACGGGACGACGAGCAGCGGAGCGAACAGACCGCCCGCGATCAGCCCGCCGAACAGCACCAAGACTGCCTCGCCGGCTCCCCACGGGACATTCCAGAGCGAACGCGAACCCTCCCGGCCCCCGTCCGATGGACTCTCGGATCGACCCGACGCCCGCTCGGCCGGAGGGTTTGCCGAGTCGACGACCCAAGCCGAGCCGAGTGGACCCGTCCCTGCCCCTTCGCTGTCGCGGGGAGAGATCACCCACCCTCCAGATGGTGCTCGATCTCGTCCAGAGAAGAGATGACCTGCACGCCGTCAGGGAGTTCGGAATCCGGTATCCCCGATCCACGATCGAGCAGGAGCGGACGGATACCTGCGGCGGTGGCGCCGAGCACGTCCTCCTCGAGGGTGTCGCCCACGTGAACCGCCTCACCAGGCTCGCAATCCGCGAGTTCGAGGGCGAGCAGGAACGGCTCGACCGCAGGCTTTGAGGAACCAGCGCGAGCGGAGGAGACGACGTCGTCGAGAAGCGAGATCAGGCCGCAGCGCTCGAGCACCTCGGCCAGCGAGACGTCCCAGTTGGACAGACAGATGACCGTCAACTCCCGATCCCTCAGCCCCTCGAGTGCCGCTTGGGCGTCGGGAAAGGGCTCGAACCTGATGGCATCGACAAGCAGGTCGGCAGGAATCTCGTATCCGAGCTGTTCCGACAAGACGGCTGCGCAGCGATCACGCAGGTCGGCAAGCGACTCCTCATCCCGGCCCTCCGATGCATGCTCTTTGTAGAACGCCATCTCTGCCTTGACCGCAGATACGAGCTCGTCGTCCGTGATCTCGGCCGGCACTTGAGGGCGCAGGCCGACCCAGGGTGGCTCGAGATCGACCAGAGTTCCCAGTGCATCGATCAGAACTGCTTTCGTCGCGGTCAGTTTCTTTCTCCGTTACCTGCCGGGGGGCATAGCCTTCAATTCAGAAGATGGATCGAAGACCATGCTAGGGGAGCAATGAACGACACCTTCTGGGACACATACGGAGATCCGATCATCGCGGCGATAGCCGTCATCGGATCGATCGTGCTGGCGTTCGGCGTGGACCGATTCCTCCTGATGAGAGCCGAGAGAGCCGCGATGAGGATGGACACGACCGTCTTCTCCCGCGAAGCGAGGACGCGACTCCGTTGGGTCAGGCGGGCCGTGTTCGTGCTGATCATCCTGATCGGGCTCGCGATCGCGCTCGAGCAGATGACCTCGGTTCGGAGGATCACCACCGGTCTGCTCGCCTCGACGGCATTCCTCGGGCTGATCGTCGGCTTCGCAGGTCAGACCGTGATCGCGAACCTCGTGGCTGGAATGCTCCTGGCGATCACGCAGCCAGCCCGAATCGGCGATTTCGTCACGGTCAGCACCGGCGAGAAGGAGACGACGGGCACCGTGGTGGACATCGCCCTGACCTACACGCAGCTCGACACCGGCGATGGAGACCTGGTGGTGGTGCCGAACACCTCACTCGCGACCGGGCGGGTGGTAAATCACTCGGCGGGTGACCGCAAGGCTCCGATCAAGATCTCTCTCGAGCTCTCGCCCGATGTCGATATCGGAGCGGTCCGCGGAGCCCTAGAGGAGATCGAAGGGTCGACCGTCGCGGTGCGATCACTGCGAGTCGATGTCGCCGAGATTGAGCTTTCAGCCTCCAGCCTCGATGCGCGTGACCGCACCCGAGCAGAGTACGAGCTGCTCGAGCGGGCTCAGGACCTGCTGAGGAGAGCTGGGCTCCTCGAGCACCAGACGGGCGTAAACGGCAGCTAAAGCCGCACCGGAAACTGCTCGGCCCGGGGGGAGAGAGCGGTAGCCTTAACCGTTCATGAGCGCGCGATCACGCAGGCGGCACCGCCGCACGAGCAGGAAACGGAATCCGGCACTCGCGACCCTGGTCGTCCTCGGCGCGGGTGGCCTTGGTGTGTTCCTGTTCCTCGGCCTCTACGCGATGGGTATCGCTGCCCAGGCACCGGCCGCCGACGATCTTCGCCCAGTCGATCAGGGGGCCAACTCCGTGATCCTCGCCTCGGACGGCTCGCGGCTTGGCTACATCCAGTCAGACGAGGCCAGAACGCCGGTCACGGCGGAGGGGATGACCCACTTCCTCCGCGACGCAACGGTCGCGATCGAAGACGAGCGCTTCTATCAGCACGCAGGTGTCGACCTCCAGGGCGTCGCGAGAGCAGCAGTCGCGAACCTCCAGGCCGGGGCCGTGCGCGAGGGCGGATCGACGATCACTATGCAGCTGGCGAGGAATCTGTTCATCGAGGATCCGGGTCGAAATCTCGAACGGAAGATCAAAGAGGCGAAGATCGCCGAGGAGCTGGAGACCAAGCGCTCGAAGCGCTGGATCCTCACTCAGTACCTGAATACGGCCTCGTACGGAACGGTGAACGGCAGGACCGCGGTCGGAGTGGAGGCCGCAGCCGACTTCTACTTCTCCAAGAGCGCAGCCGAGTTGACCATCTCTGAGGCCGCACTGATCGCGGGGCTCCCCCAGGCCCCCTCGCTCTACAACCCGCTGCTCAACCCCCCGGCCGCGATCGAACGGCGTAACGAGGTCATCGACGAGATGCGCAAGCAGGGCTACATCACCACCGAACAGGCCGAGGAAGCCACCACCACTCCGATCAAGCTGACGCCGGGCAAGCGCTACGAAACGGTTCGCGAGCCCTACTTCTTCGACTACGTAGAGCAGCAGCTGATCGACCGTTACGGAGTCAACACGGTTCGCCAGGGAGGTCTGACCATCCGTACGACCATCGATCCCAACCTGCAGGAGGCAGCCCGCTCGGCGATCGACAGCGCCCTCTACTACTCCACCGATCCCTCGGCAGCCGCCGTGACGATCGATCCGGAGACCGGATATATCAAGGCGATGGCATCCAGTGGTCAGTACTCGGACCGCCAGTTCAACCTCGCGGCGCAGGGAAAGAGGCAGCCTGGCTCCGCCTTCAAGACGATGGCGCTGACCACAGCGATACAGAACGGAATCGATCCCGACTCGACCTATTACAACTCTCAGCCACTGAACATCGACGACCCGGTCTATGGGCCCTGGGAGGTCGCCACCTACAGCGACTCCTACGCCGGTTCGATCTCTCTCCACAACGCCACCCTCGCCTCCGACAACACGGTCTATGCCCAGCTCGCTCTCGACATCGGACCGGACAACATCGCGGAGACCGCCAAAGACATGGGGATCGAGACCGAGTTGGACGGTTTCCCGGCCGAGACGCTCGGCGGACTACGGCTCGGTGTATCCCCACTGGAGATGGCGAACGCCTATGCCACCCTCGCCGACGGCGGTGTCCGGAACGAACCGCAGGCGATCATGGCCGTACGCTTCCCCGGCGGCCGGGTGGATCGGCTGGGTAAACCGCAACGCACGCGGGTGTTCCCCGACGGGGTCGCTTACGAGGTGACGAACATCCTCAAGGACAACGTCGACGCCGGTACCGGCGTCGCGGCGAACGCGGCAGGGTGCAGCGATATCGCCGGCAAGACCGGAACCACGGACGACTACGGAGATGCCTGGTTCGTGGGCTACACGCCGAACTACTCCACAGCCGTCTGGGTCGGGTATCCGGACGCACTCCAGTCGATGACCTCGGTCCATGGCATTGTGGTTGCGGGAGGTACCTTCCCTGCCGAGATCTGGGGCAACTACATGGCGTCGGCACTTGGAGGCAACTGCGAAACCTTCCCCGCTCCGACCAATCCGGTCGAGTGGGTCGACTTCCAGGGGAGCTACGAGTCCCTGGCAGGTGAGAGCTGCTCCACCGGGACCACCAGTACAGGTTCGGGAATCTCCGAGGGTATCTACGAGTGCGCAGAAGAGGAGAAGAAGCCTAAGAAGCCGAACGGAGGCGCATACGCTCCCGATACGAGCAAGCCGAAGCCCAAGCCGAAGCCCGATCCGGACCCTGATCCCGATCCGGACCCTGATCCCGATCCGGACCCTGATCCCGGTGGTGGCGGCGTCGGACTGTAGGGGCGCAGCCCCGGAATCAGATAGCCGTCACCCTTCACTGGCATGACCAAGAGGGAAAGACTTGTCTCGCTCGCGGTAGCGGTAGTTATCTTCGTGCTCCCGATGGGCCTGATGGCTGGTTGGCAGGACCCCCTCCTCGATGGCGGGCTGCACGTTCAGGCCGAAGCGATACTCGACGGCGCACTTCCCTACGCCGAGCGTGGTTACGAATACCCACCCCTCTCGATCCCACTGGTAATCGCACCCGGCCTGCTCTCCGACAGCGCCGACGGATACAGGGTGGCCTTCGCCTGGGAGATGATCCTGTTCGGCGTGTCGATCCTGATCATGCTCGCTCTGATGGTCCAGGGCGGAAGAAGGGAAGTCTGGGGCTCCCTCGCGGTCTTCGTAGCCGGCGTAGTTTCCCTGTCTGGACTCGGCCCGCTGCCCGACTCCGATATCGACGGGACGGCCCTCGCGCTCGCACGTTTCGACCTCGCACCAGCCGCTTTCGTCCTCGCTGCCTGCTTCGCACGGATGGCAAGCCGGTCGGCCACCTGGGCGGCGATGCTCGGCATCGGCACCGCGGCCAAGGCATTTCCCCTGCTGCTGGTACCCAGCTTCGCCAAGGGAGAGACCGCACCGTGGCGTGCTGCCGTTGGATTCCTGATCCCCCTGCTGATGGCGGGCGGCTTCGTGCTCATCTCGGGAGACGAGTTCGCATCGGCGATCGGCTACCACACCGGTCGGGGCCTCCAAGTCGAATCTGTAGCAGCGACCATTCCGTTGCTGGCCAATCTCACCTTCGGGACCGGAGTGGCCAGTGAGACCTCGGCAGGGGCGTACAACTTGATCGGAGGAGGTGCCGAGGAGGCACGGGTCGTGGCGATCCTCGGTTTCATCGCCTCCTGGGCGGCGCTCGTGTACGCAGGGTGGCGTCGGGAGATCGGCATCCTCCCGCTCACCACCGCGATCCTCGCGGTTGCGTTGGTCTTCTCACCGGTGCTTTCGCCCCAATTCCTCTTCTGGCTGCTTCCGGTCTCGGCAGCAGCCTTCGGTCTTCGTGCGCCCAACCTCATCCTGCTGGTGACGGTGCTCGCAACCGAGTTGATGCTCGGCTACTACGACGGTGTGGACACCCTTGGATCGGAGTTCACGCTGTCTCTGGCCGTGAGGAACCTGCTGTTGATCGTGTACGCGATCAGCGTGCTGTTTGCCGTCTTCCGGGCACGGCCCGCTGCTTCGCCGACTCGGTCCGGCCAGCCCAGTCCCTCATGAGTACCGGAGAGTTCGAGTTGATCGCGAAGTTCATCGAGCGGCTCCCCGCTCCGGGTCCAGAGGTGCTGGTAGCGAGCGGAGATGACGCGGCGGTTGCGGATCATGACGGTCCGGTCGTCGTCTCGGTCGATGCGGCCGTCGAAGGTGTCCACTTCGAGCGGCCCGCGTTCTCGGCAGAAGCGATCGGCAGGAAGGCTCTGGCCTCGGCGGTCTCCGACCTCGCTGCGATGGCAGCAACGCCGCGCCATGGCTACGTGGTGGTGGGAGTTCCCCCAGGGGAACCGGATTCGAACCTCCTTGCGCTCGCAGACGGAATCGGTTCGGTTGCCACTACCGAGCAGATGGCGATCATCGGTGGCGATCTCGTCGGCTCCCCCGTGCTCATGATCAGCGTGACCGCGATCGGCGCTGAGGCTGACGGGACACCCCTGGTGACCAGAGCGGGTGCGCAGCCGGGCGACGCCGTCGTGGTGACCGGAGAGATCGGGGGCGCCGCTGCAGGTTTGAGGCTCCTCGGGGCCGAGACGAGAGCCGATCCCGACGGGCCCCTGATCGCACGGCAGCTTTCTCCGACCCCGAGGGTCGTGGCCGGCCAGGCTCTAGCCAGAGCAGGGGCAACGGCGATGATCGACTTGAGCGACGGACTGGTTGCTGACGCAAGCCACCTGGCCCGGGCCTCGGGAGTCCGTATCGAGATGGAGGTGGAGTCGGTGCCATTCCAGCCGGGAGCGGTCGAGACCCTCTCGAGCGACCCGAGAGAGGGACGAATATCGGCCGCAAGCGGCGGCGAGGACTACGAGCTGCTCGCATGCCTTCCCGAGGACCGCATCTCGGCGGTCCGTACCGAGATCGAAGGTGAATGTGAATTGACCAGGATCGGCTCCGTCTTGGAAGGAGACGGGGCGGTCTTGCTCGACGATTCCGGCGGGAGTCTTCCGGTAGACGGCTTCGACCACCTCGCGGACCGCTAGGCGTAGGGATTATCCGGGAGGTCCTCCGGCTCACGCTCGGCGCTTACGTGAACCGCCGGAAGGCTCGAGATCGCGATGCCTGCCGAGAGCGTCGAGAGGATGACGAGGACCGGGAACAGGCCGATCTGACGGTCGGCGACCATGTAGACGAGACTCCATCCGAGGTCCAACCCCCACCCGAGGCGACCCGCCAGCTCGATCAGTGCTGCACCCAGTGGCAGGAGCCCCAGCAGGACGAATGCGATCCGGGAGCGACGTGATTCCCGTTTGGGAGAGGCAGCGAACACCCATGCGAGTGGGGCGAACGCAAGGCAGAGAGCAAGGTAGGGGTTCACTGGCCAGAGCAGCAATACCGAGCAGACAGCCAGCGTCAAGGCGCCGGCCGGCGCGGTCGCCGGATCGGCAGACACGAGCCTCGGCCGCCTCCGGCGTGAGAGCAGGAACCAAGACCCTGCCCAGATGAGGGCGACGAGTGAGATCCCGATCCAACCGCCGACGCCCGGAGACACCGTTCCGGGAACGAAGGGGAAGGCGAGATCGGGAATCAAGCCCACCAGGGAGAAGAAGTAGAGGAAGACCAGCGCGATCAGCGGTGGAAGCGTCCAGCGGCGGAGTGGATATACGACTGCCGCGAGAGCCTGCCTCGGTTCGCTGGCAGCGGCGCTGAGCGAGACCGATGCGACGACCGCCGTCGGGATGAGCAGCGAGAGAGCCAACAGGGCCAGAGTCCACCCAGGGAGCAAGTTGCCGGCGACTCCGATGTACGAAGTCGGGCCGTGTTCGAGTTGGCGGTCCTCGGCATCGAGTGCCAGCAACAGCGCCAGGGTGCCACGGCCGATCCCGGAAAGAGTCTCTTCATCCAGTGGCTCACTCGAGAGCGAGGGCCGCTCGCCGGTCGAGGTGATCCTCACCGCATCGATCCCCGATCCGACCAGTGGAGCCTGTTCGCCGAAACCCGCCGGGAATACGAGACGGCCGAGTTCGGACACCGGTCCCTCGTTACCCGAGGCGATCGCCGTCTCGCGGGTCACCAGATCAGCCGCCGTCTGCTGGAGCTGGAACGCGGTGCTGCGAGGAGTGGTTCCCCAAGGAACCACCAAGGGCTGGCGGAGCTCAGCGGCCGCCGGATCACTCAAGACCACGATTGCATCGAGTTTCTCCGCATCCGAGTAGTCGGCGGCGAATCTCTGGGCGCCGAGAGCCCCGATGCTCGCGCCGTCGGTAGAGACGAACACGAGGGTCTTCTGATGAGTGGAGCCGCTGAATACCGTTGCCAGTTCGACCAGAGCCGCTGTGGCGGCGATGCTCGTCGAAGCGCCTGAACCCTTCGCGACATCCCGGCCGGCGAGCAGGGCTACCTGACGCTCGGAGTTACCGGGCAGCACCGCAATCACATTCCTCAGATCCTCACCGCCTCCCGAGAAACGCTGCTCTGCCACCTCCACTCCCTGCAGCCCCGAGAACCGGGCCTCGACGAGCTCACCGAGGATGCGGTCGGACTCGCTGCCCGCTCTCGGCTCAGAGGCGGAGCCCGCCATCTCCTGCGCGAACTCGGCGGTCAATCCCGTGTCGAAGCCGTCGGGCGGCACTGGCGGTTTGAGGCCACCAGGAGGACTCTCGAGCGCGAACATCGCGATCGCGAGCGCGACGGGAACGGTCACAAAGGCAATTCTCCAAAGGCGAGTGTTGATCAAGGCGATCTTCCGAAGTAAGGCCTCTGCCGGCTGTGAACCGGCCTTCTAACCTCCCAAGCATGGCGAGCAGATCGGCGCGCACACCGAAGATCCTCCTCGCGGACGATGAGGAGTCGATTCAGAAACTCCTCACCTACCCGCTGAAGGAGGAGGGCTACGAGGTGGTCAGTGCACTGGACGGTCAGGAGGCACTGGAGCGATTCGGGGAAGGGCGCTACGACCTGGTGATCCTGGACGTGATGATGCCCAAGGTCGACGGCGTCGAGGTGTGCCGAAGGATCCGTGCGAGGAGTGAGGTTCCTATCGTGATCCTGACCGCCAAAGGTGATGAAGCCGACAAGATCGAAGGTCTGGAGGTCGGCGCCGACGACTACATCACCAAACCGTTCTCTCTCGCCGAGTTCAAGAGCAGGGTCAAGGCCGCGCTGAGGAGAGGGGGTCTGAGGGACAGGGGGGCGATTCAGACGGAGATCGAGTCGGGCGACCTGGCCATAGACGTCGAGCGGAGGAAGGTGAAGGTGAGAGGCAAGGACACCACGCTGACCTACATCGAATTCGAGATCCTCGTCGCACTGGCCAGTGAGCCCGGAAAGGTGATGAGCAGGAAACAGCTGCTCGAGGACATCTGGGGTGCCTCCGGATTCAGGAGTCCGCGGACCGTGGATGTACACATGAGGCACCTGCGGGAGAAACTGGAGAAGAACCCCAAGAAACCCGAGTACCTGTTCACGGTCCGCGGAGTCGGTTACCGCTTCCGCGACGAAGAAGCCGCTTGATGTCCGGCGCGGTCGACTGGCGGAAGTTCGACACGCTTCGCAACCGCCTGGTGCTGCTGATCTTCATCATCACTGCGGCTGCCGTGGGTTCGATCTATCTCTATGTCATACCGCAGCTCGAATCCTCTCTGACCGCCGAGAAACTCTCGGCTCTCGAGTCGTCGGCCCTGGAACAAGCAGGGAGATTCCCGGAACCGTCGGCAGATGCCCCGGCCGACCGGTTCGCTCGCACCACCACGATGATCGCCGGCGACACCGAGACGAGGGCCACCCTGCTCAGGCTCGACTCGAGCGGCGCAGCGACCGTGATCTCGGACTCGCAGAGGCCATCGGAGATCACCAGTCTCGAGACCGGTTTCCGTGCGCTCGCGGAAGAGGCCGCTCAGCTCGACCGGACGGTGGCGGGCGTGACTTCGACCTCAGCCGGACCTCTGGCAGCTGCAGCCTCGCCAGTCGATGAAGCGGGTCAGAGCGCCGTGCTGATCCTCTCCAGTCCGCTCGACGACGTACAGGCAAACGTCGGCCTGATCAGACGGCAGATACTGATCGCCGGCGCAATCGCTCTGGTGGCGGCCTCTCTGGTGGGTCTATGGGCCGCGAGTTCGGTCACGAGGCGTATCGAGCGCCTGCAGCAAGCGGCAGAGCGGGCGGCTGAGGGCAAGTTCGGTAAGTCGATACCGGTGGATTCGAATGACGAACTCGGGAAGCTCGCCAGCACCCTCAATCAGATGCAGAGAAGGCTCGCGCGTCTCGATACAGCGCGCAGCGAGTTCATCGCCAACGCGTCACACGAGCTACGGACCCCGATCTTCTCTCTCAGCGGTTATCTGGAGCTGCTACAGACGGGAAAGCCGTCGGCCGCGGAGCGACGTGGCTTCATGGAGGAGATGCGGACCCAGATAGACCGTCTGGAGACGTTGACCGCCAACCTGTTGGACTTGTCGAAGCTCGACGCGGGTGCGATGAAGGTCGAGAGATCCCAGGTGGATCTGGCAAAGGTCGCTCAAGCCATCACCAAGGAGGTCGATGCGATAGCGAAAGCCCATGGGACCGAGATCGAGATCAGGGTGAGCGGCAAACCCGTGGCGGCGGCGGATTTACTTCGTGTTGAACAAACCGTGCGTATCCTTGTGGACAATGCAATCCGCCACACACCCACCGGTACCAAGGTGACAATCACCGCGGTACAGGAAGGCAGGAAGACGAGTCTGATCGTCGGCGACGAGGGTCCCGGGATCTCTGCGCGCGATCGCGAGAAGATCTTCGAGCGGTTTTGGACCGGTGATCAGGCCGGGGGGTCGGGGCTCGGCCTACCCATCGCCAAGGAACTGGCTGAACGCATGAAGGGGAAACTCGTGGTCTCCGCGAGGAGAGGTCACACCGCCTTCACCCTCACCCTCCCTGCCGCGAGGCAGACCAGTTAGATGACTCGATTTGCACAGTTCAGGACTCTCGCCGCGGCCGCGGTCGTGGTGGGTCTCGTTGCGGCGCTGGTCGGATGCGGATCCGACACCACCGAGGTCCAGAGAGATGGCGATCAGGTGGTGGTCAAGGTGGGCGATGGAGACTTCAACCCGGCTGAGATCTACGCCAACGACGCACCGGGCGTGGTGACGGTGATCTCCCTGTTCGGTGGCGGGTCGGCCAATGCGGGTCAGGGCTCGGGGTTCGTGATCTCCGACGACGGAGAGATCCTCACCAATGCCCACGTGGTGACCAGCGGCGGCTTGGGCAATGGCGGCGGCGAGATCGAGCCGGCCAGCCAGGTGTTCGTCGAATTCGCAGACCGTAACCGGGTCGAAGCGGAGATCGTGGGCTTCGATCCCGACGCCGACGTGGCTCTGATCAAGGTGGATCCGGGTGAGATCGATCTGGATCCGCTACGGCTCTCCGAGCGCAACGCCTTTGCAGTCGGCGAGCCGGTTGCGCTTATCGGCAGCCCCTTCGGAAAGCGGCAGTCCCTCTCGGTTGGGGTCATCTCCGCGAGCGACCGGACCATCCAGTCGCTGAGTGAGTTCTCCATCGACAACGCGATCCAGACCGACGCATCGATCAACCCCGGTAACTCCGGTGGCCCCCTGCTGGACGCAGCGGGTGACGTGATCGGGATCAATCAACAGATAGAGACCAGTTCGGGTTCCAACTCCGGAGTCGGGTTTGCGATTCCGATCGACATCGTCCGATTCTCGCTGGAAGGCCTGCGAGCTGACGGCGTGGTCGATTACGCGTATCTGGGAGTCTCGACCGAGGCGGTCTGGCCTCAGCTGGCAGAGGAGTTGGATCTGGGCTCGAGCACCGGTGCCTTGGTCAGCGAAGTAGTCCCGGGCGGACCGGCGGCCGAAGCAGGAATCGAGGGCGCCACCGGTGAGAGGACATTCCAGGGATCGCCGGTCGCAACCGGTGGAGACCTGATCGTGGCGGTGGACGGAAAGAAGATCATCGCCGAGAGTGATCTGGCCGAAGTGATCTCGCGACAGCAGCCAGGGTCCACGGTGACCCTGGAGATCATCCGCGATGGCGAGAGGCGTGAGGTTTCGGTGGAGCTCGCCAAGCGCCCCGGCGGCTGAGAGATCTCCCCTCGCAACTTGAGCCGATCTGAACAGATGAGGGGCCTGGTCCGGGAGCTGGCCTTGGAGCTACGGGCAGTGGTCCAACCACTGCTCGGAGAGCACGCCGGTCGAGCTCACGAGGGGGCGGGGAAAGGTGGAGACATCACCTTCGCGATAGACGAGGTAGCCGAGAAACGGATGGAGGAGTACCTCGCAGAGCACGCGCCGCGTGTGGCTTTCTACTCCGAGGATCGGGGAATGGTCTCACCGAGCGGGGGCTCAGCCGAATGGGTCCTGATCGTCGACCCCATCGACGGCACCCGCCCGGCTCTCGCCGGCCTGGAATCGAGTTGCGTTTCGGTAGCCGCCGCTCCATTGGCGGGCGAGCCGACGATGGGCGATGTGCAGATCGGGTGCGTGCTGGAGATCAAGAGCGGACAGGAGTTCTTGGCGGTCCGGGGTGAGGGCGTCGAGCCCGCTCCGGGGCTCTCGACCAACACCGAGATCGAGCGGATGTTCTGGACCTATGGTCTGCGCGGCAGGCCGGTCAGGGATGTGATGGAGGTGATGGCCGAATTGGTCGACCGGTCCTCGGTAGGTGGCGCGGGTTTCGATCTGGGCGCCGCGACCTTCGACGTGACCCGGATCGTCACCGGGCAACTGGACGCCTACATCGAACCCAGTCCGAGGATCGTCGACGAAGTGCCTGGCATGCGTGCCGAGTTCGAGCGGGTAGGTGGAGGAGAGGTCCTCAACAACTCCCCCTACGATCTCGCCGCGGCGCTGCTGTGCGCGGAGGAGGCCGGGGTCACCGTGAGTGATGCCTGGGGAAGATCGCTGAACGACAGGCCTCTGCTCGGCTCCGGACACGAGTTCCAGCTCTCGTGTGTCGCCGCGTGTACCCCCGAGTTGCACGCCGCGATCTGCAGCGAAATCGACGCCGGGATGGAGCGGTTGCAACGGGCACGCCGCGGAGACGAATAGGTTTGCCCGCCTAATGCAGGAAGTCGCCGTCGGGCACAAGTCGCTGGCTGATTACACCCACCTTGCCGGAAGGGGGCGAATCGAGGAGATCCGTGAACTCGCAGCCGAGCTGCAGGGAAAACGGGTCCTGCACCTCAGCGCAACCGCATTCGGCGGTGGGGTCTCCGAAATCCTGTTCACGCTGATCCCGCTGATGAACGATGTCGGACTCGACACCCACTGGCGGGTGATCATGGGCAAGGAGGAGTTCTTCAACGCGACCAAACTCCTCCACAACTCACTGCAGGGAGACCCGAACAGCCTCTCGGCGGAACAGTGGGAGCTGTTCGACGAGTATCAGCGGTTGAACGGTGAGGCGCTCGAGGACGATTGGGACGTCATCATCGTCCACGACCCGCAGCCGGTCGGGATTCGGAGGATCGCCGCCGAACATTCGGGCAAGTGGATCTGGCGCTGCCACATCGACCTCTCCACCCCCAACCCCGAGCCGATCGAACGCCTCGAGCCACTCATCGCGGAGTACGACGCGAGCGTTTGGCACATGGAGAAGTACGTACCGACTCACCTCAAGGATCTGGACGGGATCCGGATAGTCCCTCCGGCGATCGACCCGCTTTCCCCGAAGAACATGGCCCTCTCTCCAGAGGACGCCTCCTTCGTATGCGACCAGTTCGGCATCGATGTGGAGCGGCCGCTGATCTGTCAGGTATCCAGATTCGACCCCTGGAAGGACCCTATCGGCGTGATCGACGCATACCGACAGGTTCGTGAGCAGATTCCCGAGGCGCAGCTCGCTCTGGTCGGATCCATGGCGAGCGACGACCCGGAGGGATGGGAGTTCTTCCAGAGCACCTACGAACACGCTGATTCAGATCCCGACATCAAGATCCTCAACAACCTGAACAACGTGGGTGCGATCGAGGTGAATGCCTTCCAGTCCCAGGCCGACCTGATCCTCCAGAAGTCGATCCGTGAAGGATTCGGCCTGACCGTCAGCGAAGGTCTCTGGAAGTCCCGCCCGGTGATCGCCGGCAACGTCGGCGGCATACCTCTGCAGATCGTCGATGGTGAGAGTGGCTTCCTGGTCGACTCACCCGAGCAGTGTGCCGAGAGATCGGTGGAGATCCTGAAGGATCCAGAACTCGGCAAGCGGTTGGGGAAGGCCGGCAAGGAACGGACTCGTGAGCGCTTCCTCACGCCGAGGCTCCTGGCCGACTGGCTACGGATCTTCCACGATCTGGACGTCTGACCGTAAGCGGGTGACCGAGCAGGTCGTTGTGGGGACTGACGCGGCTACTCTGGAGGCCAGATGAATCCGCAACGCCCCCTGACCATCGTCTCGAACCGGGGCCCCGCGGAATTCGACCGTGACGAGCAGACCGGCGAGCGCATCGTGCGGAAGGGTGGTGGCGGACTGGTCACAGCCCTCAGCGGCCTGGTCTCCCATCGGAAAGCTCTCTGGGTCGCATCTGCGATGACCGCAGAGGATGTCCAGGTAGCCAGAGAGTCGAGTGGACCGACCGAGATCGAACTCGACGGCATCGACTACGAGGTCCTGATGGTCGAGAGCGATCCTGCGGCCTACGAAGGCTTCTACAACATCATCGCCAACCCGATCCTCTGGTTCGTCCAGCACTACCTCTGGGATCTCTCGAACGTGCCGGACATACGCCGCAGTGAGCAGGTGGCATGGCGCGATGGATACCTCGCCGTGAACGCGGACATCGCTCAAGCGGTGATCGAGGCGATAGCCGGTCAGGAAGAGCCGTTGGTGATGTTCCACGACTACCACCTCTACACCTGTCCGGGCCTGGTCAAGGCAGCTCGACCCGATGCTGTCTGTCAACACTTCGTCCACATCCCCTGGTCGCAGCCCGACTCGTGGCGGATTCTGCCCGGCGCCTGGAGGGAGCGGATCTTCGAAGGTTTGTTGGCCAACGACATAATCGGCTTCCACACACTCGGCTACTGCCGGAACTTCCTCCACTGTTGCGATGACCTGATGGGGCTGGAGGTCGACTACGACCGCAACGCCGTGATCCACGGAGGCAGGGAAACCTTGGTGCGGGAGTACCCGCTCTCGATCGACGTGGAGCGAATGCACCGCGCGGCCGCCTCTCCCGAGGTGGAGCGTTACGAAAAGGAACTGACCCGGCGACGAAGAGACAATCTGATCATCCGGGTCGACAGAGCGGACCTCTCGAAGAACATCCTCCGTGGCTTCACCGCGTTCGACGTGTTCCTCGAACAGCATCCCGAGTTCCGCGAGAAGGTGACGTTCATCGCCCACCTCCAACCTTCCCGCGAGGATGTTCCCGAATACGCGGAGTATCTGGAGAAGATCGAGGCGCTCGTCGCCGTAGTCAACCACCGCCACGGCACCACCGACTGGATGCCGATCGATCTGCGGATCTACGAGAATTTCCCTGAAGCGGTCGCGCGCTTCAAGCAGTTCGATCTGCTGATCGTCAACTCCTTGTTCGACGGGATGAATCTCGTCGCAAAGGAGGCGCCTGCGGTGAACGAACGCGACGGTGTGCTGATGCTCTCCGAGAACACCGGTGCGCACGAGGAGCTGGGGTCCTGCGCGCTATCAGTAAACCCGTTCGACATCCAGGAGCAGGCGGACACCATCTTCCGAGCCCTGACCATGGACCCAGAGGAGCGGGCTGACCGAGCAACACGATTGAAGGAGATCGTGGCCGCCCGCAATCCGGGGGAATGGGTCGATGAGCAACTGGCAGACATCTCGGCCAAGCTCGCCGCTGACGCAGCGTCACGGGATCAACGCTCGAATCCGAACTGACCAGGCCGATCGGGCTTCGGTGGTGCTGGTGGCGAGTTCGCCGCAGGGGCCCAGCCGCTCGGGATCGAGGAGGGCTCACGAGGGGACGTGGAGGGCTTGCGGGAGCTCTTGCCTGCGCGAGCGGGTTTCCGCCTGCTCCTACGGGGATCGTTCCGTGAACTGGAACGATCGGTTAGGTCGGGGCGATCGGGATCCGAGAGATCCTCCTCGGGCAGCCCGGGCGCTTCGGTCTCCAGCCCGACCAGGCCGACCTGGGTGGGCAGGGGCACGGGATCCGGAGGAGCGAGCAGACGGGAAACGAGCGCGACGAACGTCACGAGGGCGACGACCAAGCCCATGATCTCGAGGGCGCGGCGGCGATTCAGCCTGAATCCGCCCAGGCGCCGGAACGACATGGCTAGCCTGAAACTTGGCCGCATCGGTTCATACGATCGATGAGTTTCCTGCGGCTCCCCTTCTCCCCCGCTATAGTCGGCCGCCGCGTCCGGAACAACCGTCGATGCGGCCCAAGACGAAATGACAAGAAACTACGAACTCGTACTCATGCTCGATGCCGAGGCCACCGATGAGGCCCGTGAGGCCATCGTGGGAGATGTGAAGACCCGGATCGAGGGTGGCGGCGATCTCGATCTCGCCGACAATTGGGGTATCCGCAAGATGGCCTACGAAATCGACCAGCGGAACGAGGCCGACTACCGGTACTTCCGGTTCAAGGGAGAGAATCCCCTCCTCGAAGACCTGAATCACAACCTCAAGATCTCCGAAGGCGTACTCCGCCACCGGATCTTCAAGGTCGACCCCGAGTCTCCCACCACCGCTCCGCCCACCTCCGATCGGCCCCACTCGGTCGGTTCGGAGCGCTCGGACGATGGTGACGGCCGCGGCTTCGAGCGTTCTCGCCGCGACGACTGAGCACTCTCCCCCTCCGCCAAACGGCTTACGGGCGACTCTCGTCTCCGGACTTTGCGGGATTGGTTGCCTTCGAAGCGCATTCAGTCGCCGCCTTGCGGCCTAAGATTCTGCGCAAGTAAATACCTAACGCAACAGAGGAGCTGATCGCGTGGCTGCAAGCAACATCAACATAGTCGCAATAACAGGCAACCTGACCAAGGATCCCGAACTTCGATCGACAGGCAGCGGAATGTCGGTCTGCCAGCTCAGGGTCGCCGTCAACAGTCGCCGGAAGGACCAGAACGGCGAGTGGGTCGACAAGCCGAACTACTTCGACGTAACGGTCTTCGGCGCACAGGGTGAGAACTGTGCCAACTACCTCGCCAAGGGACGTCCTGTGGCGGTGGAGGGAAGGCTCGATTTCAGCGAGTGGGAGGCGAAAGACGGTTCCGGCAAGCGGAACAAGGTCGAGATCATCGCCAACTCGGTCCAGTTCCTGGGATCCCGTTCCGACGGTGCAGGCGGCAATGGAAACGGGTTCGAGGCGACCTCGGACGTGCCAGCGGATACCTCGGACTTCGTCCAGGCCGGGGCCGCATCGAGCGACGAAGACATCCCCTTCTGAGAACTCGAGTCAATCTGGATCTCCAAACGGCCCGCCCAAGGCGGGTCGTTTGCATTCCAGCGCTCTGAGAGGAAACTGAGCCTCTCTGCGTGTACCATCTGCGGCCGCGGCAGAGTTGCCGCTTCCCACCCAAATGGCAAGACCTCAGAAACAAGACGACTCACGACGCCGGCGCGGACCCGGTGCCGATCGCTTTCGCCCTCGGAAGTACGCCCGCCTGAGCGTCGACTACATCGACTACAAGGATCTCACTCTGTTGCGCCGATTCCTCTCGGACCGTGGGAAGACCCGCTCGCGGCGAGTTACCGGACTCTCACGAAAGCATCAACAGCAGTTCGCCGTAGCCGTGAAACGTGCCCGGGAACTCGCTCTGCTTCCCTACGTCGGAGAGCGCTGAGCATGGCGGAGGCAATCCTCCTGCAAGACGTCGAGGGGCTGGGTTTACGCGGCGACGCGATCGATGTAGCCCCCGGCTATCTACGGAACTATCTCGTTCCGCGCAAGCTGGCTCAGGGGGCCAGTGCGGGCGCCCTCGAGGAGGCCCGCAGGAGAGTCGAACAGGCAAGGGCCGCTGAGACTGCCGCGGTCGAGAAGGCTGCGGAGACCACCGAGTTGCTCTCGAAGACGGTCCTGACCATCAATCATCGGGCCGGGGAGGACGGAAAGCTGTTCGGCTCCGTGACCTCCCAGGAAATCGCCGAGGCGATCGAAGCAGCACGCGGGGTCAAGATCCAGAAGAAGAAGATCATCCTTCCCGAACCGATCAGGGAGACCGGAACCTTCATGGTCGAAGTCGAGGTCGCAAAGGGTCACGTCGCCTCGATCAAGACGATCGTCGCCGAAGCACACTGAACCAACCGCCATTGCCCGCTGACGTAACCCCCGAGCCCCCGCGAAGTGTCGAGGCGGCGGATGCTCTACCTCGCAATCGACTTCCTGAAAGGACGCGACTGCGTCTGGAGCAAGGGAAAGAGATACGCGCTCGAGTTCCTCGTTCCTCCCAGGGAACCTGGGAGGCACCGGACGATCGTCCAGACCCGGTTTCGATCCTCGAGAAGCAGGCCAAGACGCGGGTGCCTGAACTCGTGCCCATCAGGTACGGGCGGATGCTCGATAGCGCCTTCGCCTTCTTTCGCGGCGGAGCGGCCATCATGGCTTGGGATCTCTCCCGTACGCCGACCAGTGACCTCCGGGTCCAAGCCTGCGGCGATGCCCACCTGGAGAACTTCGGAGCGTTCGCTGCTCCAGATCGCACGATGGTCTTCGACCTGAACGACTTCGACGAGACCCTCCCCGCTCCCTTCGAGTGGGACCTGAAACGCCTGGTCGCGAGCATCGCGATCGCTGCAAGGGACATGGGGTTCAGCCCTGAGGACTCCCGAAGGGCAACCCGTGCCGCCAGTACCTACTACCGGGATCTGATCGGGGAGTTCGCCGGCATGCGGTTCATCGAACTCTGGTACTCACGGATACCGATGAAGAAGATCCTCGAATCCGTCGCTGCGACTGGAGACGAGCGGGCGATCAAGCAGGCCAAGAAGCAGGTCAAGAAAGCGAAGCATCGAAATGCACTCGGGGCACTTGCGAAGTTCGCCGTCAAGGATGGCGACGAGTGGAAGATCAAGCCCGATCCGCCTCTGATCGAGACGGTCCCGATCCACGCGCTCCCGGGTGGGCCGGACATGTTCAACCAGGGTCTACGGGACTACACCGACACTCTGTCGCCTGAGCGCCAACTCGTGATCGAGCGGTATCGATTCGCCGATGTCGCGAGGAAGGTCGTCGGAGTCGGATCAGTGGGAATGGTCTCGATGATGATCCTGATGGTCGGCGACCGTGACGATGACCCGCTGTTCCTCCAACTGAAGCAGGCGACGGAGTCCGTTCTCGCGCCGTACGCCGGAGCCAGTGTCTACTCGCATCCGGGCGAGCGGGTGGTGCAGGGCCAGCGGATCATGCAGGCTGCCAGCGATTCGTTCCTCGGCTGGGTCACCGGCGCGATGGGCCTGGGACTCGACTACTACGTCCGACAGCTCCGCGACATGAAGGGTGCGGCCGATCTGTCCAAGATGGATGCACAGGGACTGACCAACTACGCGGGACTGTGCGGAAGTTGCCTCGCTCACGCTCATGCGAGATCCGGGGACGCTGCTGCCATGACCGGCTACATCGGTACCTGTGAAGGAATGGTGGATGCGCTCAGCGACTTCGCCGAGGCCTACGCCGATCAGAACGAGATGGATTTCGAGGCGCTCGTCGCCGCCGAGAAGGACGGGCGGATCGAAGCTGAGTTCGGCCTCTGATCGATTCCCGCCTCCAGCCACCCGGTGTGGTGGTGGACCTGACTCGATTCGTTACGGATTTTCCCGCCATATGCGGCAACCGTGGCTGATCCCGGTGGCTGAGTGTGATTTTCTCCATCGGTCCGGGCAATGCAAGGTCGCGACCGAAAACAGTCGGTCCTGACCGGCGGCCTATGCACACTGATTACGAGCCGCTGAAAACCGAGGTTCGCCGGGACTGGCGTTCCGGGGAAGAAAGTCGAGGATGAGCGAGAGTTGGCTGGAGACCAGACAGTAGTTCCACCACAGAATCTCGAGGCCGAGGAATCGGTGCTCGGTGCGATGATGGTCTCGGAGGCCGCTGTGGAGCCCGTGATGCTGGAGGTCCGGCTCGCTGCCGAGGACTTCTACCGTGATCGACACAAGGTGATCTACCAGGCGATCCTCTCTCTCAACGAGGAAAACGCCGCAATCGACGCACTCACCGTCGCCGAGAGGCTCACCCAGCAGGGGACCCTCGAACAGGCCGGCGGACGAGATGTGATCACAGGCCTCGCCGCGACCGTCCCAGCGGCCGGAAACGCGGCGCACTACGCCAAGATCGTGAAGGAGAACTCCGTACTGCGCAGACTCGACCGAGCGGCGAAGGAGATCCAGCAGTCGGTCGTGGATCGAGGCGATACCACCGGGGAATTGGTCGAACGCGCAGAGCGGCTCCTCTTCCAGGTGGCGCATACCGAACAGGCGTCGGACTTCAAGTCGGTGGAGGATGTCCTCCACGACGAGTGGGACAGGCTCCAGTACCTGCACGAAAACAGCAACGAGCTGATCGGCACACCGTCTGGCTTTCGTGATCTCGACAGCAAGACCGGAGGCTTCCAGGCTGGCAACCTGATCGTGATCGCCGCTCGTCCGTCGATGGGCAAGAGCACCTTCGTCTGCAATATCGCCGAGAACGTAGCGCTGAAAGCGAATCTCCCGGTGGCGCTCTTCTCACTCGAGATGTCGGAGACGGAGCTCGCGCAGAGATTCCTCGCCTCTCAGGCCCGGATCAGCTCGGACAAGCTCAGGAAGGGGGCCGTGTCGGAATCCGATTGGCCGAAGGTGATGAGTGCCAACAACAGCCTCGCCAACGCCCCCCTGTGGATCGATGACTCCTCCGATCTCAGCCTGCTCGAACTGCGGGCCAAGGCCCGCCGTCTCCACGCAGAGATGAAGCGCCAAAACGATGGCAAGGGACTCGGTTTGATCATCGTCGACTACATCCAGCTGCTCAGAGCCGACGACACACATGCCAACAGGGTCGAGCAGGTGGCTCAGTTCAGCCGAGGACTGAAGCTCCTCTCCCGCGAACTGGAGGTCCCGGTGATCGCGGTTTCGCAGCTGTCCAGAGCTCCCGAACAGCGGCCCGACAAGCGGCCCATCCTGTCCGATCTGCGCGAATCAGGATCGATCGAGCAAGACGCCGACATAGTCGGATTTCTCTATCGCGACGAGTACTACACGAAGGAGAACTCCGAAGAGCCCGGGATCGGCGATCTGATCCTCGCCAAGCACAGGAACGGTCCTGTAGGAGTAGTCAAGATGGCCTTCATCTCCAGGTATCCCAAGTTCGCCGACAGGGCAATCAGGGACGTACCCGCGGAACAAACCGCTACCGACGACCCGCCTGTGACCGACCTTGCAGAAGGTGGCTGAGGTGCGAGTGGCCGGCTCAGGGGCGCTCGCCGATGAACCCTCCATCTGCCCGAAGGGAACATGTGACGGCTCCGGATGGATCCTGGGGCCGGAGGACATCGCTCGCCCCTGTGGCTGCCGGGAGCGGAAGATCGCCAGGGCGAAGTCCCACGGCGTCTCATCTGTGATCCCGGCGAGATACCGGGGAGTCTCGTTCGATCGACCACCGGTGACGCAGATCAACGAGGCGGTCGTCAGCCAGGTTCGGGAGTACTGCGATCGACTGGAGGAGAGCCTCGATTCAGGGCGAGGGCTCTGGTTCTTCGGCAACTCGGGCACGGGGAAGACGACCCTTGCGATGCTCGTTTCCAAACTCACGCTCGAGGCAGGCCGAACCGCCGCCATCTACTCGATGCCACAACTGCTCTCGAGGATCCGCCAGACCTTCGATTCACTGCCTGGCGAAGAATCCTATCTGGACCTGTTCGGCCAACTGACCTCGGTCGACCTGCTGCACTTGGATGACCTCGGGTCAGAGAATCGGACTGAATGGGTGCTGGAACAGCTCTACGCGTTGATCAACGAGCGCTACGAGGCCGAGAGATCTCTGGTGGTCACGACCAACCTCACGGCCGAACAGCTCGAGGAGCAGATCGGTGAACGGGTCGTGTCGCGTCTGGTCGAGATGTGCGGGGATCCGCTTCCACTGTACGGCGACGACCGTCGGTTGAAGGTCGCTCCACCGCCGTCCGATTCCTCTTCATAATCTGCCCTCGTGCCGGGACTAGTGATAGTCGGAGCCCAGTGGGGCGACGAAGGGAAGGGCAAGGTGACCGATCTCCTCGCGGAGCGGGCGGACATGGTCATCCGCTTCCAGGGAGGCAACAATGCCGGCCACACGATCGTCCGAGACGGAGAGACCTTCAAGTTCCACCTCATCCCCTCGGGGATCCTCTATCCGGGGAAGCCCTGTGCGATCGGGAACGGAGTGGTACTCGATCCGGGAGTCCTGATCGGTGAGATCGAGGGCCTCAAGGGCCAAGGGGTCGACGTGAGCGGGTTGAAGATCTCGGCCAACGCTCATCTGATCATGCCGTACCACCTGCTGCTCGATACCGCCGGGGAACTCCGGCTCGGCAAACTGGAGATAGGTACGACCCGACGGGGAATCGGCCCTGCGTACGCCGACAAGGCTTCGAGACTGGGGATCAGGGTGCAGGACATGCTCGACCCGAAGATCCTGCGCCAGAAGATCATGGCTGCCCTCGAACCGAAACGGCAGATCTTCCAGGAGCTGGAGGTGCAGAGGAAGCGCATGCGTGACGAGGGAGTGGATACCGCCGGTCTCGACGATCTGGATGCGCGGGTAGACCTGCATGCGATGACCGAGGAGTACCTGACCTACGGACATCAACTGGAGCCGTATATCGCCGACACATCGCGGCTGTGCTGGGAGACACTCGACAGGAATGCGACCGTCCTGTTCGAGGGAGCTCAAGGGACGATGCTCGACCTCGATCACGGCACTTATCCATTCGTCACCTCATCCAACCCGGTGGCGGGCGCTGCCTGTGTCGGAGCCGGGGTCGGACCGAAGGACATCGACGAGGTCTGGGGAATCGCCAAGGCCTACTCGACGCGGGTGGGTGCAGGGCCGTTCCCGACCGAGCTGACCGATGACCTCGGTGAACTCCTCCAGCAGCGCGGGGGTGAGGTCGGTACTACCACCGGAAGATCGCGTCGCTGCGGTTGGCTCGACCTGGTTGCCTTGCGATACGCCGTCCGACTCAACGGAATGACCGCTCTCGCCCTGACCAAGCTCGATGTCCTCGCCGGGGTCGGTCCGATCAAGGTCTGCACCCGCTACCGACACCCTGACGGTGCCGTGTTCGACGACTTCCCCTACCACCAGAGCATTATCCACTCGGCTGAGCCCGAGTACGAAGAGGTGCCGGGCTTCGACGAGGAGATCGGGGAATGCAGATCCTTGGAGGAGCTTCCGCTGGCTGCACGTGACTATCTGGATCTGATCGCCGACCGAACCGGAGTACCCGTTGCCCTCGTGGGGGTGGGTCCCGGCAGAGACCAGATCATCTGGACCAGACCTCCGGCGATCTGAGCGCCTAACGGCCGGTGCCGACCAGCTTCACACGGCGATACTGCACTCCCTTGCCCGAGGTGACGGTCAGATACCCGCTCCTCTTCTTCGCGGTCTTGGGCATGAAACGGATCTTCACCGTGCAGGAACTCCCCGATTCGATAGTCGATGTGCAGGTTCCTCCGGCCCGTTTGAAGCCCTTGCCGCTGACCGAGAACTGACCCACCGTTGCCGGAAGAGAGGATGTTCCGGTAAGGGTCACGGATTTGAATCGCTTGCGACCCACCTTCACCTTGCCGAACCCGAGCGGAGAGGGCGCACCCGAGACGGAGGCAGCGTAGTTTCCGATCCAGGTCCGGAAACTGGCCACACGGGTGTAGGTACCCGCGAACCCCACCGCTGCGCAACCGTCGCCGCCGCTGACCAGTCCGATCAAGGCGCGTCCGGACGTGGTCTCGACCTCGAGCGGTCCGCCACTGTCGCCTTGGCAGGCATCCTTGCCCTCGTCGTTACCTGGTGGAGTGGGTGTGTTTCCTGCGCAAAAGGTCGAGAACAGGGGGATGCCCGGGTACTCCGTCTCGCAGTCTGAATCGGAGACCACCGGCACCTCTACTTCGCGCAGATCGTCCGAGTTGTACTGGGGCGGGCAGGGAGGTTCGGGTGAACCTCCACCGCACTCAGCCGGCTGCGCGACCGTGCCACCCCAACCCGCCACGTAGGAGGGGTCGCCCGGCTCCCAGAACGAGGCCTGCGACGGCTTGATCACCGCGCGAATCGGCTGACTGGAAGGCTCCGACAGCTCGAGGAGGGCGAGATCGTTTGCGGCGGTCGAGTCGACGTAGTTCGGGTTGAGCACGATCCGTCGGAGCGAGATCCGCTCTCCGCCCGAGCTGCTGAGTTTGTGCCGGCCAGCCAGCACCTTGATGGCACTCGCTGGCAGGACCCCGAATGGATCGGCCTCCACCACACAATGACCGGCGGTCAGCACCCACCTGTGCGCGATCAGGGTGCCACCGCAGAACCAGTTTATGGAGGGGTCGAAGGCTGGGTCATAGAGAGTGACCACAGAGGGCCACGAGCCCGCAGGAGCGACCGTACCTCCGATGATCCGGGGAGACACCCGAGTCGACTCATCCGATGCCGCTGCGCTGCCGACGGCGCCCGAGAGAGCGAGGGAGCACGCAAACGCGAGGGCGGCAAAGACCAATCCGACGCGTCGGGCCAGAGGGTGGGATCGCAACCTCAAAGCTGGGTCAACTTGCTGGATTCCATACCCCTCGTAACACCGCGCAGGTCGAGAATGAGCGGTGCTTTGGATACGACTTTCGAGTAGTCGAGCTCAGGATGAGCGGTGACGATCACCGCCAGATCGCATTGATCCAGGGCCTGATCCAGCGGTACAGAGGAGAGCGCGAACTCGGTCAGTTCCGGCACGTGAGGGTCGTGGTAGCTGATCTCCGCGCCGGCGTCACGCGCCAGGCCGATCATCTTCAGGGCAGGGGACTCGCGGGTATCCCCGATTCCGCCCTTGTAGGCGACCCCCAGCAGGAGGATGCGCGCATCCTTCATCGCCTGACCGGAATCGCTGAGGGCGCGCTCCATCTTCTGGACGCAGAAGTGGGGCTGATCCTGGTTGATCTTCCCGGCGAGTTCGATGAACTCGGTGGAGAAGTCGTACTCACGTGCCTTGTACGAGAGGTAGAAGGGGTCGACCGGGAGGCAATGACCTCCCATTCCCGGGCCGGGATCGAACCGCATGAATCCGAACGGCTTCGTCCCTGCAGCCTCCACCACCTCCCAGACATCGATCCCCATCCGGTCACACAGTTGGGCGAGTTCGTTGACGAGGGCGATATTGACCGACCTGAAGATGTTCTCCAGCAACTTCGCGAGTTCCGCCGCTTCCGGGCCAGAGACCTCCACGACCTCATCACAGATCGACGAATAGAGCTCGGTAGCCATCTCGGAACACTTCTCGGATATCCCACCCACGATCTTCGGGGTGGTACGGATGGTGTGATCCGTGCGGCCCGGATCGATCCTCTCCGGAGAAAACGCCAGGAAGAAATCCTCACCGGCCTTCAAGCCCGACTCCTCGAGGATCGGTTGCAGTCGTTCGCGGGTGGTTCCCGGATAGGTGGTCGATTCCAGCACCACCAACTGACCCTCTCTGAGAACTCTGGCGAGTGAGGTCGCGGCGTCGACCAGATAGGTCAGGTCCGGTTCGCGGGTAGATGTGAGGGGGGTCGGAACGCAGATCAGGATCGCGTCACAGGCGGTGAGATCTCCAGGATCGGAGGTGGGTCGGAGGGAATCGCCAAGGGCGGCGATCCTCGCATCGTCGACATCGTCGATGTAGCTCCTGCGCTCCTGGAGCGATGCGAGCTTGCGGGTATCGGTTTCCAGACCGATCACCTCGCTGCCAGCCTCGGCAAACGCAACCGCCAGCGGCAAACCTACGTATCCGAGTCCGACTATTCCCACGCGCATAGAAGCTTGATTCTAGGCGGGGGCAGGTCGGCGCTTGGGAGGGATCCTGCCCGGTCCGCTCCGTCTACCATCAAGTCGATGTCCGAGAGTCCCGAACTGCAAGGGAAGGTCGCACTGGTCACGGGAGCATCGTCCGGGATCGGCGCCGCGACAGCACGTTTGCTGGTCGAAAAAGGGGCGGTGGTTGCTGCGGTTGCCCGTAGGAAGGATCTCCTCGATCAACTCGGCGGAGTCGAGGCCCATTCCGTCGATCTGTCGGACCCGCTTCAGGCCCAGCAACTCGCAGCGAATGTGGAGGATGCCCACGGCAGGGTGGACATCCTGGTCAACAACGCCGCTGTCAGGGTAGACGGAGCGATCGATCAGGTTTCGGTCGAAGATCTCGACTCCTCGTTCCAGCTGAATGCGCTGACACCTTTCGTCCTGGCCGGGAGGCTGCTACCCGGAATGAAGGAGAGGGGTGAAGGCGTCATCGCCAACGTCGTTGCTCCCAAGGTCAGTGCCGGCCGGAAGGGAATGGGTGTCTACGCCGCCTCCAAGGCGGCGCTCGAATCCACCACGCAGACCCTGCGACAGGAAGCGGGCGGTTCGAGCGGAGTTGCTGTGTTCGCTTTCGATCCAGGATGGGTCAAGACCGATCTCGCCCCCGACGGAACCGATACCCCCGAGGCGGCAGCAGAGCGGCTCGTCGCGCACCTCGAGGCAGGGAAGGGAAGTAGGGAGATCCTCTCCTGAGGCCAGTCATCTACGGAACTTTCTCCGCCGGGGAGGGTTACAGGATCACCTCTGATCCCCGACCAAACGAAGGAGCAGCATGAAGAAGAAACTCTCGATCGTCCTCGCCGCCTCTGCCGTCTCGGCCCTCATGCTGACGCCCGCTTCACACGCCAGCCCCGCGGTCGATGCCGGCAAACAGGCCAAGGCATTCGCTGCCAAGCAGTGTGCCGTGCAGGCCAAGCGAGCTCCCAAGGTGTTCAGAGCACGCTACGGGAAGGTGCGAAAGGTCGCGCTCGCGGCTTGCGTCCGGACCGGAACCAGCGATCTGGTGGCCGAGGTGGGGGTTGCGGTGGAGACCTGTGCGAACGAGCTGATAGCCGACCCGTCAGGCTTCTTGGGCACCTACGGCGACGGCAGCGATCCTCTCGGCGTGGTGCAGGCCTTCCCGAATTGTGTGCGCTCCAAGCTCGGCAGTGAGATACAGGCGAGGGTCGAGGCCTTCGTGGTTGCAGGCAGGGAGTGTCTCCAAGAGGCGAGAAGCGATCCTGAGGGCTTCAAGGGAACCTACGGCCAGGGAGACGGACCGTTGGCAGCGATCGGTCGATGCATCGACTCGAGATTGGCATCATGAATCCAGCGCGGTACCTCGGACGCTGATACGGTTCTGGTGGTGCAGGGGGCAATACATCTGACGCGCGGGCGACTCACCGTCGCTTTCGCGGTTTCCGTCGCATTCGTATCTGTTCTCGGAGCGCTGGTACTCGCCGGTCCCTCCAGTGCCAGCCGCTCGGCGACCGCTCCTCCCAACTCGGTGTCGCAGGAAGAGCTCGCATCGCAGTTCAAATGTGAGCGGCACACGGAAGCCGAAGACCT
>CAIUSP010000102.1 GCA_903901855.1 uncultured bacterium
AGAACGTCCCCTGGTCTGAGTCCGAGGCTATGGCTAACAGCATGGGCGGGGTCTACGAGATAGGCGCACTACGCGCATTCGACCTGCTCGCGGTGAACCGGACCGTAAACGAGTTCGACGTATACGTCGGCACGAGCGCCGGATCATTCGTCGCCTCGATGCTCGCCAACGGCGTCACCCCGGAGGAGATGATGCGTGTCCTCAACAAGGGCCTCCCTTCTGAGATCGACGATCCTGAACTGAAGGCGCTGCTCAAGTTCAACTACGGAGGGCTCGCATCGAGCGTCGCCAAGATGCCGTTGCGTCTTGCCTCGACCCTGAGGAACCTGATCGGAAACGTCGGCGAGATCTCTCTGGTCGATCTCGCTACCGGACTCTCGGAGGGACTGCCGAGGGGGCTCTACAGCAACCACGGGATCGAGGAGTACATGAACGAGGTGCTTTCGAGAGAGGGTCGCACCAATGACTTCCGAGAGACCGATGGTGACCTGTTCATCACCGCCTGCGACCTCGATACCTGTGAGAGGGTGGTGCTCGGTCGCGACGAGTGGTCAGGGGTTCCGATCTCACAGGCTGTGGCAGCCTCGGGCGCTCTGCCCGTGGTCTACGAGCCGTACAGCCTCCGCGGACGCGAGTTGATCGACGGAGGCATCTACTCGACCACGAACGTCGACGTGGCGGTGGAGGAGGGAGCTACCTTCATCGTGGTCGTGAATCCGATGGTCCCGTACGTGAACGACTTCCAGCGCGGCCTTCCTACGGCTTCAGGGTCGAAGGTCGACCGGGTGGGGGACATGGGTATGGCCGCGATCGCCAACCAGTCCTTCCGGATGATGGCCCACAACCGTCTTCACAGAGCTCTCCACAACTGGGACGAGGCTTATCCCGACGTGGACATCATCCTGATCGAGCCGTCGCTGGACGACGCGTTGATGTTCGGCACCTCGATCCTCGATTACAAAGCAAGGCTCGCCATCGCCAAGCACGGATTCGAGTCCGTGACCGTCAAATTGGCCAAGGACTACCGCCATTACAAGGAGGTCGCTGCCCGACACGGGATCGAGATCTCGGCCAGACGGGTCGATCGGGTGCTCGACACCGTGGATGAGGAGGACGAGGGACTCTCAGCCTGGCGGAAGGTGCTGGAGCAGACCACCGGTGCCCTGCTCAGGCAGAGCGGAGACCGCGAAGTCGCGAAGAACTAGCCGTCGTAGACAGAGTCGACGACGTCGGCGTACTTCTCTGCGACGACGTTCCGCTTCACCTTGAGCGTAGGAGTGAGCTCCCCGCCCTCTTGGCTCAGATCCACGGGGAGGATAGAGATCTTCTTGATCTGCTCGACCTGGGCGAACTTCTTGTTGATCTCCTCCACATGGGCCTCGATCAACTGCTTCATCTCCGGATTCTTCGCGAGCTCGGCGGAGTCGGTCGGCCAACCCTTCTCGGAGGCGAGCTTCTCGCACTCCTCCATGTCGAGGGTGACCAGAGCAATCAGGTAGGGGCGGCGATCGCCGATCACCACGCACTGTGAAACCCATGGGCTCTGCTTGATCTCGGCTTCGAGGTTGGCCGGAGTGATGTTCTTGCCTCCCGCGGTGATGATGATGTCCTTCTTGCGTCCGGTGATCTTGATGTAGCCCTCCGAGTCGATCTCACCGATGTCTCCCGTGTGGAGCCAGCCGTCCACGATGGTCTCGCGCGTCGCCTCCTCGTTCTTGTAGTAGCCCTGGAACACGTTTGGGCCCTTGACCAGGATTTCTCCGTCGTCCGCGATCTTGATCTCGCACCCGGGGAAGGGCTTGCCGATGGTCCCGAACTTGAATGCGTCCGGGGTGGCCACCGTCGCGGCGGTGGAGGTTTCAGTCATTCCCCACCCTTCGAGCACCAGGACTCCCGCCGCATCGAAGAACCGGAGGATGTCGGGGTTGATCGGTGCGGCGCCGCTGACTGCGAGCTTCAGGTTCCCGCCGAACAGGGCTTGGATCTTGGAGAGCACTAGCTTGTCGGCGACTCCGTGCTTGATCTTGAGCAGCGGGGAAACAGACTGCCCGGCGTGTTCCCTTTCCCTGAACTCCTTGCCTACCGAGACTGCCCAGTTGAAGATCTTCTCCTTGGCCCCTCCCGCTTTGGCGATATCGCTCGTTGCGGCGGTGTAGATCTTCTCGAAGACGCGGGGGACGGAGGGGAAGTAGGTGGGTTTCACCTCGGAGAGATCGGGCAGGATCTTCATCGCGTCGCACTGCCAGTAGGCGAGTGTGGCTCCCAGATCGAAGCTGCCGAGCTGGATCAACAGCGCGAAGCTGTGCGCCAGTGGGAGGTAGAGGTAGGTCAGCTCGTCGGTTCCGAGGGTATTGACCGAGTGGATCATCCCCAGCATCGATCGGTAGTTGCCGTGTGAGATCACACAACCCTTGGGCGGCCCCGTGGTCCCCGAGGTGTAGATGAAGGTGCAGATATCGTCGGTCGTGACGGCCGACCAGCGAGCCTCCCAGTCGGATTCGCCTAGTCCGGCCTCACGCCCCTTGGCCGCGAGGTCCGCCATCGAGAGGACGCTCGAATCGCCCTCGCCGGTCATCGTGATGATGAACTCCAGCTTCGGACACTGGTCCTTCACCTCGAGGACCTTGGCCAACTGGTCGGAATCCTCCACCACCACGGCTCGCGAATCGGAGTTCTCGAGGATGTACTGACACTCTTCCGGGCTGTTGGACTGGTAGATCGGCACCACGGTGGCACCGGCGCTCAGCACCGCGAAGTCGAAGTAGGTCCACTCGACCCGGGTGTTGGCCAGGATCGCGACCTTGTCCCCCTTCTCGATCCCGAGAGCGACCAGTCCGAGCGACAGATCCCTGACCGTCTCTCCCACCTCGGCGAAGGTCTTGCCCACCCAGGCGGAGCCGTCGTTGTAGAGCACGGCCTGCTTCGGACCGTGTTTGCGTGCCGCCAGGGGCAGGAGGTCGGCGATCGTCTTGCTGCCGGTCGAGGCTTCCGCAGCCGAGATCTCGGAGTCATTCATCGCTCTTGCCATTCGTCTCTCCTCCCGGTCTTGGCGCGGCTGGCTGCCGCCCCGGACCCGGGAGATTTTAGAGCAGGAATGTGTATTCGGCTCTCTGGTTTGAGGCTGCGGTCAGGCGGTTCGCCTCAGGTGCAGCCTGTATTCGGGAGGCCGCGCCTGCCCTCGACTTGCGCGCAGAGATGCCTCGAACAGGGTGCGGTCGATCCGTCCGTGCAGGATCGGGACGTTCATCTCCCTGCACCTCGCGATCACCTCCCTGCGCTTCATCTCCATCTCCTCTGCGAGCTCCGATGGTGTCAGGTGGATGGACATCTTTCTTCCTTCGATCGCCTGCCATCCTTGTATCACCTGATACTACCCTTGCGTGGGAATTCTCTGGGAGAAACCTGCAAATAGCGCGTTTATCGAAGCCGAGCAGTGGTTCAAACCGGGTTGGGAACGTCGATGAACGAATGCTCGACCCCGAAGCGTTCGGAGATCAGGTCGCCGAGAGCCCGAACCCCTAGGGTCTCCGTCGCGTAGTGCCCGGCGGCATAGAACGCGAGATCACCTTCCAGGGCCGTCGCCATCGCGTATTCGGACGGCTCACCAGTGATCATCGCGTCGAATCCCCGATCGATCGCCTCGTAGATATACGACGATCCACCGCCGCTGACGAAGCCGACCCGCGAAACCATTCCCTCCTCCCGACCCTGCAGCAGCGGGGCGCGTCCGAGCAGATCCTCGATCCGCTTCGAGAGTTCATCGGTCGGGATCGGCTGGCTGCTGGTACCACTCCATCCGATCGAAACCCCTCCATCGAATGCGAAGGCCTCCACGAGATCGAAGCCGAGCTCGCGGCAGAGAAGGGAGTTGTTGCCCACGTTGGCGTGCGCATCCAAGGGCAGGTGATAGGCGAGCAGGCTCGCCCCTGCGTCGAGCAGACGCCGGATCCGTTCGGTCGTCTGCTCACTGAGAGCACGCGACTGGAATTTCCAGAAGATCCCGTGATGAGCCAACACCAGGTCTGCTCCGGCTTCCACCGCGGCCTCGATCGATTCGAGATTCGCGGATACACATGAGGCGATCTTGGACACCTCGTCGCTTCCTGGCACTTGGAGGCCGTTCGGTCCGTACTCGATCGACTCGAACCTACTCGGCTCCAGCAGGTCGTCGCAAAAGAGGGTGATCTCGTCACGGTCAGCCATGTGCCCTCATAACTACCATCTTCCGCATGGCAGAGAGTCCAGAGTCAGCACGAGGACGGCGGCGGCCACGACCGCTCGGGATCGCGGTACTCGCCCTGTGCCTGGGGATCTTGATCGTGTCGATCGTCGGTATCGCCCTCAGAGAACCCGAGGAGGATCCGATCGTGATCACGGGAGTGGGCGGGGTCCAGAGACTGGTCGCAGGACTGCCGCAGCTCGGTAACCGCCTCGGACAGGACTCCGCTCCGGTGACGGTGGAGATATTCAATGACCTCCAGTGCAAGCCGTGCAGGTCTTGGCAGGCCGAGGTCATCCCTCCTCTGATCGAGCGTGAGGTGAGGACTGGCGAAGCGAAACTCGTCTTCAGGCATTTCTCCCAGAGCCAGCGCACAGTCACCGCTGCGGCTATCGCCGCTACCGCCGCCGGAGATCAGGGTCGCCAGTGGCAGTACATCGAGACCTTCTTCGTCAATCAGCGTGAGGCGATCAATACGGGAGTCACCGAGGAGTTCCTGACCCGGATCGCTCGTGCCTCTGCTGTCGCTTTCGAGCTGGATGCCTGGAACGCTGCCCGCAAGCGCCCGGCCATCGAGGAGCAGTTGATCGAAGACGTGACCTTTGCCGAGGACCGGCGACTACCGGCCGGTCCGGCCGTGGTCGTTGACGGTCCCAGGGGCTCCAGAACACTGATCCAAGGGCCGTCGCTTTCGGAGATAGAGCGCGCGATAGTCGCTGTCTCCTAGACGCGCGAGCGGTGGGTTCAGACGCGTAAGTCGGGGCGCCGGGATTTGAACCCGGGACCTCACCGTCCCGAACGGTGCGCGCTACCAGGCTGCGCCACGCCCCGAGAGAGCGAAGGATAGGGGGCCGGGGAGGATCGGCGTCTTCCTAGCGCAGGTCTCGACGGCAGTAAGCCCAGACCGAGAGTCCGATCAGCACCAGACACTCGCCGATCAGGATCGCGAACTGATCCCACCTCATCCCGTTGATCAGGGGCGCGTAACCGATCGCCTGTCTGCAGGGAGAGAGGAACTGCAGGCTCTCGAGCGTCTTGGCGATCGGCGAGAGCAGTGTGTAGAGGAAGCCGGCGATCGCGAAGGCGGAGCCGATCCCGAGCGCAAGTGCATGCCTTCCGGTTGCCGCACCGACGAAGAGGGCGATCAGACCGAAGACGAGCGCACCGGTTACGGCGCTGGCCGCGGCTGCGGCCAGCGGACCGAAGCCGACCACGAGATCGAAGAGAGGACCGAGCACCAGGAGTCCGACGACGAGCAGTGCCCACGCAAGGACGCCTTCCAAGACCATCGCGAGGACCCGCTCGAGCACGTATCGCTGACGCGAGACCGGGGCCGCGAGAGTCAATTCCGAACGTCCCCGCTCCTCGTCGCCCGCTATCGCTCCCACGCCTCGCCCCACGAAGAAGACCAGCAGGATGATGAAGCCCATCGTCCCGAAGAACTCGGTCTGCAGGTAGCCCTTGGGGGAGCTGTAGTCCGCTGCCGTGAGGCTCCTGAGGGCCTCTGGGAGTGACTTGGTGATCTCGTCGTACACCTTCGCGTTCTCCGCGATCGACGGATAGAAGGCGAGATACATCAGGGCGATCGCGATCAGACCGAGAGACCACCATCCCAGAGATCTGCCGTCCACCCTCACGATCTGCCGGGCGATCTTCATCTCGCGTCCTCTCCGTACATACGGAGGAACGTCTCCTCCAGATCGGGCTCTGTGGAATGGAGCTCGACCACCTCGCGAGTGGCCAGTGCCTTGATCAGCGTGTCCATCTCTCCCCGGAACAGGAGCCTCGTAACCAGCCCGTCGTACTCGATTCCGCTCACACCCTCGAGCCCCTCGAACAGATCGTCTGGCGGTGGAGAGGCAAATCTCACCATCACCTTGTGTGGTGCCTCGCGCCTCATCGTCGCGGTATCCCGGACCGCAAGCAGGCGCCCGTCCCGGATCATTGCGACCTCAGTCGCCACCTGTTGCAGTTCGCTGAGTACATGAGACGAGAGGAAGACCGTCAAGCCTCCTTCCTGCCGCTCTCTTAGCAGTCCGTGGAAGCTCCGCTGGAGGATCGGGTCGAGCCCGCTGGTGGGCTCGTCGAGGATCACCAGTTTGGGGTCGTGGGCGAAGGCTTGGATGATTCCGACCTTCTGCTTGTTCCCTCTGGACAGATCACGGATCCTCCGATCGAGATCGAGTCCGAACCGAGCCGCAAGATCGAATGCCTTCTCCGCCGATGTGTCGTGGAGATCGCAGTAGAAGGAGAGGGTCTGCCGTGCGGTCAGCCTTTCGTCGAGCCCCATCTCTCCCGGGAGGTAACCGATCTTCGAGCGCAACCCGGACCCGGCGGTGCGCGGATTCTCTCCGAGCAGTTCCACGCGGCCGGAGGTGGGACGCAGCAGATCCAGCATCAGCCTGATCGCAGTGGTCTTTCCAGCCCCGTTCGGCCCGATGAACCCGAAGATCGAGCCCTTGGGGACCGTCAGATCTATCTCTTCTAGCGCGGTCACCCCGCCACGGAATCGCTTGGTGAGTCCTTCGAGCCGGATCGCAGGAGTCCCTGTCACCTTCCCGATGCTAGACGTCCGTCCCGAGTTCGCTGCCGATCAGCTGCTCTCGGGTGATGCCTGTCGGAGTACCCGCCTGACCGAGAAGACTGCGATCACGAATCCGATCGCTCCGATCCAGACGATCGGATCGGTCAGGGAGAAGCCCTCGATCTGACTGCCCAGATAGACGAAGTACGCGGTCAGCGGGATGTAGCCGATCGCCGTAGTCCAGGTGAAGGTCCAGACGGGCACCTTTGCAGCGCCAGCGACGATGCTAAGCAGGCTGAACGGGATTATCGGGACCAGTCGAGCCGTCAACAGGAACACTGCGCCGCCTCTGTGTATGAGCGCCTCTGCTTTTCGGAAGCGCTCTTCACCTGCGAGCTTGTAGAGCAGCGGGCGTGCCGCTGAGTGTCCGATCCAATACGCGATCAGCGCCGAGGTCGTCCAGAAGATCATCAGCATCGCCAGTGCGGGCCAGAAGCCGTAAACGAATCCGGCCGCCGCGTCGAGGATCTCGCTCGGGAACCAGACCACCGCATGGATCTGGGCCAACGCGAAGACGATCACGACCCCCCAGACGCCGAGGCGATCGAGATCGCTCTTGACGGCATCGGTATCACCCTTGACCGCGTGTTGGAAGGCTTCCCGAAGAGGATCGATCAGCATCACGCACGCCGCGACCACGATCAGACCGACGGCCAGCAGGATCAGTTCCAGGCGGGTCGCCTTGACTGGAGAGTGATGGGGGTGATCTTCCTTGCTCACCGGCTCATTATCACCCCTGCATACCCCGGCAAGACGGGTCGGAGCCCTCAGGGACGCTAGATTTCCCAGTTCAGGCAAAACCCGAATCCAAGGAGTCGAAACCCATGGCCTATTCTCTGCCGGACCTTCCCTACGCATACGACGCGCTGGAGCCTCATATCGACCAGCAGACGATGACGATCCACCACGACAAGCATCATCAGGCATACATCGACAAGGCGAACGCCGCCCTGGAAGGCACCGAGTGGGCCGACACCCCGGTCGACGAGTTGCTGACGAAGCTCGGTGATCTGCCGGACGACATCAAGGGTCCCGTGACCAACAACGCGGGCGGCCACGCCAACCACACCTTCTTCTGGGAGATCATGGCGCCGGACGCAGGGGGTGCACCCGAGGGAGATCTCGCAGCGGCGATCGATGAGTCGTTCGGCTCCTTCGATTCGTTCAAGGAGGAGTTCAAGAACGCCGGGATCAATCGCTTCGGTTCGGGCTGGGCATGGCTGGTCCATGACGGCTCCGGCCTTGCGGTGACCTCCACCGCCAACCAGGACTCACCCATCTCGCTCGGTCAGACCCCGATCATCGGCTGCGACGTTTGGGAGCACGCCTACTACCTCAAGTACCAGAACGTCCGCCCGGACTATCTGGACGCATGGTGGAACGTGGTCAACTGGGCCAAGGCCGCCGATCACTTCGCAGCCGCCAACGGCTGAGTCGGTAGACCCCGAAACTCAGGCCTGGTGGGCCCGCAGTGCGGGCCTCCCAGCCATGGCCGCTTCCGGCACCGCCTGACGAACGTCCGCTCCTCCCTTGGGGGGGATGAGCGACATCGCGTGCTCGGTGATTGCGGTTATCGAGAGGCTCGGGTTTACTCCCGGATTCGCTGGTACGGCAGAGCCATCGCAGATCATCAGCCCGCAGTAGCCGAAGGCACGGTTGCCCGAATCGACCACGCCATGCTCGGGATCGATTCCCATCGTCGCGCCGCCGAGGATGTGGGCCGTAGTAGGGATGTTGAACGCTTCGGTCAGTCCTCCCTGGGCGATCCCTCCGAGTTCCTCCTCGAACCACTTGGTGGCTCTCTCCGCGGCCGGGATGAAGGTGGGATTCGGTCGGTCTGGATCCTGCTGCGTCTGGAGTTTCATGCCGCCGAACAGCTTGCGCTTGGGAACCAGGCGCATCGCTGCATCGGTGGTCTGCATGGTCAGGAGGATCACCGTGCGCTTCGACCAACCGAACGGCCAGAGCAGTCTCAGTGACTTCAGCGGATGACGCAGCAAGCTGCCGATCCAGCGCAAGGGGCGGGTTATCCGTGTTCCGTCTCCGCTCGCCATCGTGAACAGACGGCTGATCACGTCTCCGCCGTTTCCGTAGGTGACCACCTCGATGTGGGTGTCAGGCTCGGGGAAGACGCTCGACGAGATCGCCACCGAGTTGGAGAAGTCGGTCTCGGCGGTCGGTGCAGTCACCGCCTGGATCGACTCGGAGTTGGTGCGAACAACGTGCCCGAGTCGATCAGAGAGCCGGGGTAGACCGCCCTTGTGCTTGCAATAGGCGAGGAGCTCGTTGGTCCCGAGTGCTCCCGCTGAGACGATCACGTTCCGAGCGGTGAAGGTCCGCCGGCGTTTGCGAAACCAGGCACCGGGGTGCTCGGTGGTGACCTCGTAGCCGTCGCTTCCGTCTTCGGCACCGATCGGGCGGATGTCCGTGGCTTGCCGTTCAGGTACCACCTCGGCGCCGAGTTTCTCGGCGAACCAGAGGTAGTTCTTGACCAGAGTGTTCTTCGCCCCGACCCGACAGCCGATCATGCAGCTGCCGCATCGAGTGCAACCGGTGCGCGCCGGCCCTGCGCCACCGAAGTAAGGATCCTCGACCTCTTGGTCGGCCGGTCCGAAGAAGACTCCGACGCGGCTCTGTTTGAAGGTCTCGCCGACCCCCAGGTCTTCGCCCATCTCCTTCAGCAACAGGTCCGCCGGCCCCATTCCCTCGTATTGGGCAACCCCGAGCATGTGTTCTGCGGTGTCGTAATGAGGGGACAGTTCCTCCTGCCAGTCTGCGAGGTCACTCCACTGGGAATCCTCGAAGAAGGCCGTGCCCGGCCGGTAGAGGGTGTTCGCATAGCCGAGACTCCCACCGCCGACGCCGGCTCCGGAAGCGATGAAGACGTCCTTGAACACCGTGAGCCTGAAGATCCCCCTCATCCCGAGAGCGGGGGCCCAGAAGTAACGCTTCATATCCCAGCCGGACTTGGCGAAGTCCTCGTCGGCGAAACGCTTGCCGCATTCGAGGACTCCTACCGAGTAACCCTTCTCGACCAGACGCAGCGCCGAGACCGAGCCTCCGAAGCCGGATCCGATGACGAGATAGTCGAAGTCGAAAGCCTCTTCCACCGAGGTCGAGTATTCCACCATCGCCGGAGGAGAGTGCCTTCGACGGCGTGGCTGGACGCGTATTCCATGCGGTCACCCTAGGATCCCGTTCAAGAGAGGCTTACCCCCGAGAGTTCGAGCCGAGAGGAGAGCGACCAATGGCCTATTTCAAAGACCCTCAAGAGGTCTATGACACGATCGGAAAGCTGTTCCAGGATCTCGCCGAGGACGAAGAACTCGGCTCGAAGTTCAGAGACGCCGATACGATCGTCAGCTACGAGTACCGGGACCCCGACAGTACGATCACCGTCGCCTTGAAGGAGGGTGATCTCGAAGGGAGGGTCGATTTCGGACCCACCGACATGGAGCCGGAGATCGTCATGAGCATGGATGCAGACATCGCTCACAAGTTCTGGCTCGGCAAGGTCAACCCGACCGTGGCCCTAGCGAGGGGTCAGATGAAGGCAAAGGGTCCTGTCGCGAAGATCCTCAAGATGGTCCCGCTCACCAAACCCGTCTACTCCCGCTATGAGGCCTTGCTCGAATCTCAGGGGCGCAACGACCTGCTCGACGTCTGAGGACCGAACCGTGGAGTCGGAGACACCCTCGTATCAGGGATTCAAGGACTACTACCAGTTCACCCATCCGACCCGGGTAGTGGTCGGTCGGGGGATGATCGAAGGGACCGGGTTCGAGTTCCAGAAGGAGGGCGCCAAGCGCCCGTTCATCATCACCGATGCCGTCGTCAGGGGGACGGGTCTGGTCGACAAGGTCGAGGCCGGAATCGTCGATGGCGGTCTGGAGATTTCGGGGCACTTCGACGAGGTCCCGCAGGATTCGTCGACGGATACCTGCGAGGCCTGCGCAGCAGCAGCCAAGGATGCCGGAGCCGACTCGATCGTCGCGGTCGGTGGCGGGTCCGTCATGGACACCGCCAAGGCAGCCAACGCCGTGCTGACCCACGGAGGCAGGGTCCTGGACTACGAGGGGTTGTTCACGCTGCCCCGGGCAGACGACGGGATGGGGGAGCCTCTCCCGCTCAAGCCCCTTGCCTGCATTCCCACGACCGCAGGCACCGGATCCGAGGTCTCGTTCGGCGCGGTCATCAAGGATCCAGAGCAGAAACTCAAGATCCTCCTGGGGGACTTCCCGCTCTTCCCGCGCCTCGCAATCCTCGATCCGGAGAGCACCCGCACTCTGCCGCCCCAGGTAGCTGCCGCTACCGGCATGGACGCGATGACGCACGCGATAGAGGCTTTCACCAGTCCCGAGTGGTCTCCCCATGGTGAGGCTTTCTGCCTGCAGGCACTGCGGATGATCCGTGAGAACCTGGAGCAGGCCGTCCATGGCGACCCTGAGGAGAACGAGGTCGCTCGGGGAAACATGCTGATCGCAGCTTCACTCGCGATCGTTCCGGGTGCGGCAGGCGCGTCCACTCTGGGCGCGGTTCATTCGATGTCTCATGCCGTCGGAGGGCTGCACGGGGTTCCTCACGGCGTCGCCAACTCGATCAACCTCCCGCATGTGATCCGCTTCAACTGCGAGGGGGGAGCGGCGATCGTCGATCGCTATCGACGCGTGGCCGAGCTGATGGGAGCGGACGCCTCCGGCGACGGCGCCGCACTGGCTGACTCCCTCGCCAATTGGATGACCGCGATGAGCTCCGGCTTGGGCCTGCCTACCCGACTCACCGAGGTCGGGGTACCTGAGGCCTCGCTCGACCAGTTGGTGGACGCAGCGATGGGCGATGGCTGCAGTCTGACCAACGCCCGCGAGTTGCTGCCCGAGGACTTCCGGGCCCTCTTCACGGCTGCGCTCTGAGCTTCAGACCTCGCCCGGCGGCGGCTTCGAATCCACCTCGCTGGCATGAGTTCCCGGCTGATCCAGATCCCCCTGATCGAAGCCGAGACGCGCGTCCTTTCCGTCTGCGGTGATCTCGAGCGTCGGTTCGACTGCCCGGACCTCGGTTCGAGCGGCCGCACTCAGCGCATCGTCGACCGAGGAGAATCCCGTCAGTGACTCGAGGTGCTTGATGGTCGGGAAGACCAACTCGATCTCCCCGGTCGAGTGGCGCGAGAGTGCACCTGCGGGCTCGAACCAGCCCCAGTCGATCACCTCTTCGCCATCGACCTCTGGCTCGCTGTCTTCGGGATGGCTCGCCAGGTAGAAGCGGGTGTCGAACCTGATCGGCACCACCTTCGGCGTGATCCAGCGGGAGTAGGGCACGAGTGTCTCGGGGTCGACCCTGACACCGGCTTCCTCGGCGAGCTCCCTTGCCGCGCACTGCCGGTGAGCGGTCTCGGAGTCCGGATCCGCTCCGTCGCCCTCGTCCACGGCTCCACCCGGGAACACCCACACACCCGGCATGAAACGCGCTTCTAGGTTCCTGCGGACCAGGCATGTCTCGACTCCGTAGTCCCCGTCGCGGAGCAGGATGATCGTTGCGGCCGGTCTTGGTTCCGGCGGCCTCTGGCTTTCCACGCCTTCGTCCACTGGGGTTCAGCCTAGCCGCTCAGGTAGTCTTCTCAGCCGTGAGCGAATCGACCGAGACCAAGCGGTGGATATGTGAAGCCTGTGGCTGGATCTACGACCCGGCCGAGGGTGACATTGATGGCGGTGTGCCTGCCGGCACCGCTTTCGAAGACATTCCCGAGGACTGGTTCTGCCCGGTCTGCGGAGCGCGCAAGACCGACTTCGTCCCGTACGAGGACTGAGACCTAGGCCGCTTCTGAGAGCGGCCCGTCCAGCAGCGCCGCCGCTCGTTGGCCGGCCCTGCTGACCGAGCCCCGGCAAGCCGCCCGGATCGACGAGCGGGTGATGGTGAGGAGCCGTTCGAGCTCGACCTCGTTGATCGCGAGCGGGGGCATGAGCACGACCGTGTCGCCGAGTGGCCGGATGATCGCGCCGCGCCCGCGGGCCTCCAGGACCACCTGGTGGCCCATGCGCTCGGCAGGCGGGTGTTCACCGAGATCGATCCCTGCCATGAACCCGCACTGACGCACCTCTTCGACCTCCGGCATCTCGGCGATCTCGGCCAGCAGCTCACTGAGCAGGTCGATCTTCGGCTGGAGGTTTGCAATCGTCTTCTCCTGCTCGAAGGTCTCGAGCGTGGCGATGGCTGCAGCGCAGGCCAGCGGATTGCCGGTGTAGGTGTGGCCGTGGAAGAAGGTCTTGAACTCTTCATGCGGAGCGAGGAAGGTCTCGTAGATCTCCTCGCTGGCAAGGGTCGCTGCGAGCGGCAGATAACCCCCCGTGAGCCCCTTTGCGAGGCAGAGCAGATCGGGTGTGACCTCTTCTTGCTCACAAGCGAACATCGACCCGGTTCGGCCGAACCCGGTCGCCACCTCGTCGCAGATCAACAGCGCGCCGTGCCGGTCGCACAGATCCCGAACCTCGCGGAGATATCCGGGTGGCTGGAGCTTGATCCCCGCAGCGCCCTGCACGAGCGGCTCGATCACGACTGCCGCCACCTCTTCCTCGTGGGTTGCGAGAAGGCGTGCGATGTCATCGAGATCACCTGGTTTGGCCCGACGCGACTCGAACAGCAGCGGTCCGTACGTCGAGTGGAAGAGATCTATTCCGCCGACCGAAACCGACCCGACGGTGTCCCCGTGATAGGCGTCCTCGAGACAGATGAACGAGGCTCGCCGGACATGCTGTCCACCGCGCAGCTGCCAATACTGGAACGCCATCTTCAGAGCGACCTCGACCGCAGTCGATCCCGAGTCCGAGTAGAAGACCCTGTCGAGGCCGTCCGGTGTCACCTCCACCAACTTGCCGGCGAGTTCTGCAGCGCCTCGGTGGGAGAGTCCGAGCATCGTCGAGTGGGAGATCCGGTCTACCTGCTCATGGAGAGCTTGATCTATCGCAGGGTGCTTGTGACCGTGGACGTTGCACCAGAGCGAAGAGACCCCGTCCAGATACCTATTCCCGTCCTCATCGGTGACCCAGGCTCCTTCACCCGAGGCGATCATTACCGGGTCCTCGCTTTCCCAGTCACGTTGCTGGGTAAACGGGTGCCAAAGGTGGTTGTGGTCTAGCTCCGCGTGGCTGGCCACGATTAGGAGGGAAAAATAGGCTCCGCCTCGGCCGGAATACGCGTGGACACTCCGAACCGTGTCGTCACGGCTCTCTCAGGCGGTCAGATGCCGGGCCACTCGTCGGGGCGGCGAAGGTCGAGCAGCGGAAGTTCCCTGACCGAAACTTCCCCCAGGCTGGAGATGGTGTCGCGGTTCGAGCGTTCCAGATCCCCGGCGGAATCCGGCCAAGGGGTCATCACCACCGAAACGACCTCGAGTCCTGCGTTGCGGATCGCTTCGACGGTAAGCAGCGTGTCACTGATCGTTCCGAGCCAAGGATTGGCAACCACGACCACGGGGAGGTCGAGGAAAACGGCGAAGTCACGGACGAGGTAGTCGCGGGTCAAGGGGACGAGGAACCCGCCAACTCCCTCGCATACGAAGGTGTCGCATCCCTCCATCGCTTCGGTGGCACGGCTCTCGATCGTCTCCACCTCGATCCATTCGTCGGCCATCTCGGCGGCCAGGTGAGGGGAGACCGCGGGGCCGAAGCGGTACGGGGAGATCTCGTCGTCGCTTTGAGCGGAGCTGGAGGCGAGCCTCAAGAGTTGGTGGTCTGCGAGCAGCTTGGCGTCGTCCCAGATGGGTTCGCGCCCGCGGAGATCCGCGAGTTCGTCCAGGCCACTGACCGCGGGCTTGAAGACCTTCACCGAGTGTCCCTCCGCTGCAGCCATCCGCGCGATCACCGCGGAGACCACGGTCTTGCCGACCTCGGTTCCGGTTCCGGTTACGAAGACGCCTTTCAATTGCTGGCCCCATCGATCGCCTGCGCAATCGCCTGCGCCGCATCGACCAGCACGGGCTCGCCATGAGACACGAGAACCATCTCGACCGGCAGATCGAGGAGAGGAGCGAGCCGCTTTTCTATCACTCCCGGGGCCAGACCACCGGGTACCGATTCCTCGACCCAACTCGGTGGGCAGACCCTGAGCCCTCCGGTACCGTTGCCAATCAAACGGTCTCCCGGTACGAGTGCGCCGTGAGCTTCGAGCCAGAACATCGTCTCGCCTGCACCTTCGATCGGGATCGGTTGAACTCCTGTGGGGATGTGGTCGTCACAAGCGAATCTCTCCATCGCATCCCCGCCGCTCCGGTTGTGCCACTGGATCGTGGTCAGGACCGAGGTCACTCCTCCGAGTCTGGCCGATTGATCTGCCAACCACTTCCAGAGGTGGTGGTAATCATCCGTGATCAGCGGATCGATCAAGAGCATACCCTCATTCGTAGCGCATGCGACCGATCCGACCAATTCGGGGAAGTCCCCAGGGCTGTCTGGCGCAGCGCCTGCAACCCAATCCGGGTGAGCACATTCCCAGCGCCAAAGCCCGGGTTTGATCTGGATGGGGAGGTTGGTCATCTCAACCATCGAACAGGTCCAGGGCTCTCAGGCGGCTCGGGCGAGGCGGGCCGGCTCTACCGCGCCGGTTCCTGCTCCGGACTGACCGAACTCGACCCCGAGCTCGGCGGCGTATCTCGCAACCGCCTTGGCGGCAGCTCGCAGATCCGCTGGCTCGTGCTCGGACATCACGCTCATCCGCAGGCGGGAAGTTCCGTCGGGAACGGTTGGAGGACGGATCGCCTGCGCGTAGATCCCGTCCGTCAGCAAGCGGTCGCTGAGGGCCGTGGCCATCGAGGGGTCTCCCACCATGACCGGGATGATGTGCGTGGTCGAGTTGCCCGTGGGAATGCCGAGCCCGCGGAGTGAGTCACGGAGCAGTTCCGCGTTGTGCTGCAGGCGTTCGAGGCGACCCGGCTTCGAGCGGACGAGATCGAGCGCCTTCGAGGCAGCGGCGATCGCAGGCGGTGGCGGCGCGGTCGAGAACACGAAGGTCCTCGCCTGATTGATCAGCAACTGACGCATCTCGTTCGAGCAGCCGACAAAGGCCCCGTAGCTCCCGAAGGCCTTTCCGAGCGTTCCCACCACCAGGTCTACCCGCCCGGACATGCCGGAATCGACTACCGCCCCCCGACCCTCGGGGCCGAAGCAGCCGGTCGCATGGGCTTCGTCGACCATGGTGAGCACGCCGTGGCGTTCGGCGAGGTCGACGATTCCCGGTAGCGGCGCCAGATTCCCGTCCATCGAGAAGAGGCCGTCGGTGACGATCAACTTCGCGCGGTCCCCCGCCTTCTGCAGCCCCCACGAGAGATGATCGAGGTCTGCGTGCCGATAGACGAAGGTCTCCGCATCGGCGAGCCTGCAGCCGTCGATGATGCTCGCGTGGTTCAGTTCGTCGGAGAAGATGACCCCGCCCGGCGCGATTCCCGCGACCGCGGCGATCGTTCCGGTGTTGGCCAGGTAGCCGGAGCCGAACAGCAAAGATGCCTCGACAAGCGAGAACTCCGCGAGCTCGGACTCCAACTCCAGATGACAATCCATGTTGCCGGAGATCAGGCGCGATGCCCCTGACCCGGCTCCATGACTGGACGCCGCTTTGGCGGCCGCCCTGCGGACCTTCGGGTGGTCGGCCAGGCCGAGGTAGTTGTTCGAACAGAGAGTCAGGACGACCTCGCCGTCCAGCATTACCCTCGGTCCCTGGGAGGTCGAGACGCTGCGCAGCCTCCTCAAGAGTCCGGCTCGACGCAGATCGGCAAGCCTCCGGGTCGGCTCCATGCTGCCTCTCGGCATGGAGTCCGGCTCAGTCGCCCCAGCCTGCGGGCTGGGGTACGGCGGAATTCTCTTCCTCGCGGTCGGAGGGGCGCTCCGGATACTCGGGGACGTCTTCCTTCTTCTTCTTGATCACCCTCAGTTGGGTGGAGGGATCCCACATCGGCGCCTCATGCTGGGCGTCGATCAGGTCGGAGATCGGTGTGCGGACCTCGGGAGTCTCTCCCTCGAGCCAGCCTGAACGGTTGTCAGGGCGAGGATTGGAGCCGTTGTCCGGTTGGCGGGCGACGTTGAGGCCGTTTGCCTCGAACATCTCCCGGTCCTCGGCCGGTTCGACCCCGAGGGTGGTCAGGAAGTTCCCCATCATCACGCCGTTGAGGCCGGCCCTCACCGCCAGTGGCGCCAGATCACCGAGGTTCTCGACCCTCCCACCGCAGAGCCTGAACAGGGCGCCCGGGATGATCAGACGGAAGATCGCGACCCACTTGACCACTTCCCACGGTGACATCAGTTCACGGTCCCCGAACTTGGTTCCGGCTCGGGGGTTCAGCAGGTTGATCGGCACCGAGGTCGGGTTTATCTCAGAGAGCTCGAAGGCCATCTCGACCCGCTGGCGCGGCGACTCGCCGAGGTTGAGGATGCCGCCGACGCAGCTCTCGAGCCCGGCCTCGCGCACCGCATCGATCGTGCGGAGCCTTCCCTCGTAGCGCACGGTGGTCGAGACCTCCGGGTAGTAGGAGCGTGCGGATTCGACGTTGTGGTGGACCCGCTGGATTCCCGCCTCCTTCAACTTCTTCGCGCGATCGGCGGACATGTGCCCGATCGAGGCGCACCGCTTGAGGTTGGTCTCGCTGGCGACCAATCTGGCGCCTTCGAGCACCTTCTCGAAATCACGACGCGACAATCCCTGGCCCTGGGTGACCATGCAGAACCGGTGCGCTCCGGCGGCCTCGGCCGCTTTCGCGTGTTCGAGGATCTGCTCCGGCTCCATCATGGCGTGCATCGGCGTGTCGGACTCCGCGTAGCGCGACTGGGCGCAGAAACCACAGTCCTCGGCACAACCTCCCGACTTGGCGTTGACCAGCGAACACATGTCGGTCGAGTCTCCGAAGTTCCCGACCCGCACTTCCCAGGCCCGCTCCACCAGATCGCCGATCTCGTCGTGGTCGGTCAGCTCGCCGAGGGCGAGTGCCTCCTCGAAGCTGATCAGCGGTTCGGGGCGTTCGGTTGGGTCAGGCACGGTGCGCAGGCTATGCCCGTGACCGGACCGAATTCGAGCGGCCCGGATTCGATCTCGGCCTCAGCGGCCCTTCCACTCGGGTTTGCGCTTCTCGGCGAAAGCGGTTACCCCCTCGCGCATGTCTTCGGAGGCGAAGGAGGCCTTCCTCAGTTCGATCAGATCCTCGATCTGCTCGGGGGTGAGTCTCGGCCAGGAGTTGAGCGTGTCGATGGCCTGCTTGTTCCCCTTGACCGAGAGAGGGGCGTTTCCAGCTATCTCCGTAGCCACCTCGGTGGCGAGGTCGGCGACGCCCCCATCAGGGGCGAGGTAGTTGATCAGCCCGGTGCGTTCAGCCCACTTCGCGTCCACCGTGCGGCCGGTGAGGAATAGCTCTTTGGTCGCGGGGATACCGATCGCGTCCACGAACCTCTGGAGGCCGGTATGCCCGTAGACGAGGCCGAGCTTGGCCGGGGGCATCCCCAAACGCGCCTCGGCCGAACAAACTCGCAGATCGCAGGTCAGCGCGAGCTCCAGCCCGCCTCCAAGGGCATGTCCGTTGATCGCGGCGATGGTCGGCCACCGGTGTTCGGCGATCGATTCCAGCGCCGCGGTGAAAGGGTGGGCGACTAGAGCCTCGGCATCGGTCTCGAAGTTGTCGGCGGGGATACCCGAGATGTCGTAACCGGCCGAGAAGGTCTTGCCGGCGCCGGTGAGGATCAGACACCTGGTTTGGTCGTCAGATGCCAGCTCGCCGAGCTTCCCGGTGATCGCGTCGAGCAGATCGTGATCGAGGGCGTTACGGGCGTCAGGACGGTTGAGGGTGAGTCTCACGACCGACTCCGCCGGACTGTCGATCAGGAGCTTTCCCCCTGCGAGCTCCTCGGCGCTCAACGAACGGCCGCCTACTCGAGGACGATCAGCGTGTCGCCTTCGGAGACCGACTGCCCTTCTTCGCAGCGGACCTCCTTGACCACGCCGTCGTCTTCGGATTCGACAGGCATCTCCATCTTCATCGACTCGAGGATCACGACGGTGTCCCCGTCAGACACCTCGTCGCCGACCTTCACCTCGACCTTCCAGACCGTCCCGGTTATGTGTGCCTCGATGTCAGCCATCGCTCCTCCTGAGGAAATCGCTCGGTTTCTTGTCGGGTGTCGCTCGTCTCCACCCGGCATCAATCGACAGTCCGGCAGGATATCCGCCCCGCAGGAGGCAACCGGAGGGCACGGTGGATAGCCTCTGCGATGCCGTGATCCTCGCGATAGATCAGGGAACTACGGGCACCACCTGCATCGTCTTCGACCCGGAGGGGCGCGAGGCAGGTCGTGCCTACAGAGAGTTCGAGCAGCACTTTCCCCAACCGGGGTGGGTCGAGCACGATGCCGAGGAGATCTGGCAGACGGTCAGGCGGGTCGGGAAGGAGGCTCTCACCGCGGCTGGGATCACGGGTGCCGATCTCTCGGCGATCGGGATCACCAACCAGCGCGAGACGGTGGTCGCCTGGGACCCGGCCACCGGCGAGCCGCTCCACAGGGCATTGGTCTGGCAGGACCGGAGGACCTCCCGGCGCTGCGACCAGTTGCGAGCCCAAGCCGGGGTGGAGGAGATGGTCAGGGCCAAGACCGGCTTGGTCCTCGACCCTTACTTCTCTGCGACCAAGATCGAGTGGCTGCTCGGCAACGTGCCAGAGGCCAGACGGGCCGTGTTCGGAACGATCGACTCGTACCTCATCTTCAGGCTGACCGGTCGACACGCCACCGATTACTCGAACGCATCCAGGACGATGCTCTTCGATATCGAAGCACTCCGTTGGGATCCGGAGCTGTGCTCTTTGCTCGGGATAGATCCGGCGTCCATGCCCGAGGCCCTCCCGTCCAGTTATCGCTACGGCACCACCGGAGAGTTCGGGGGCGAGGTGCCAGTCTCGGGTGTTGCAGGCGATCAGCAGGCCGCATTGTTCGGACAAGCCTGTCACCGCCGTGGCGAGGCCAAGAACACCTACGGAACCGGGAGTTTCGTGCTGTTGAACGCCGGGGACACCCCGCCGGCCCCCGAGGAGGGGCTGCTCTCGACCGTGGCCTGGGGCATCGGCGACGAGGTCACCTATGCGCTCGAGGCATCGGTCTTCGTCACCGGAGCCGCGGTGCAGTGGCTGCGTGACGGGCTCGG
>CAIUSP010000103.1 GCA_903901855.1 uncultured bacterium
CGCGAGGCGAGCGCCTCGAGAGAGACCTCCACGCCGGGCCCGATAGCCCCGCCGAGGTACTCGCCGTCGGCCGAGACGGCATCGAAGTTGGTCGAGGTGCCGAAGTCCACCGTGATCGCTGCGCCACCGACCTTGTCGAAGGCGGAGACCGCGTTGACCAGGCGGTCGGAGCCGAGTTCACGGGGGTTGTCGAGCAGTATCGGCATGCCGGTCTTCAGATCCGGACCCACCACCAGCGCGCGCTGGCCCAGGTAACGCTCGGAGAGGTCCTCGTAGACCGGCCCGAGCCGAGGCACCACGGTGGAGACGATCCCGCCCTCGAGGCCCTGCGGCGAGACGCCGGTCATGGTGAACAGCCCCGCCACCTGGGAGGCGATCTGGTCGGGCGTGGCGGCAGGGTCGGTGGGCAGGCGCCACTGATGGCGCAGCTGAACCTCTTCGAACACGCCCAGATGGGTCTGGGTGTTGCCTACGTCTACGGCAAGGATCATCTCGGCATAGAATGCCTGAACTCCGATGGGCACGACGCTATTTGGCATTCCCGGTTCCAACCCTGCAATGAGCGCGCAGTTGATGCTCGACTACAAGGGGATTCCGTACAAGCGGACCGAGTTGCTGCCGGTCATCTCGAAGGGCGTCCTGCGCGCGATGGGCTTTCCCGGCGTGACCGTGCCCGCGATCAAACTGGACGACGGCCGCAAGGTCCAGGGGTCACTCGAGATTTCACGCGAGCTCGAACGGATCCGACCGGAGCCACCGCTCTTCCCGACCGATCCCGCTGAGCGCGAGAAGGTCGAGGGGGCCGAGCGCTGGGCCGAGCAGGTTCCTCAGGCGCGAGCCCGCCAACTGATCTGGTGGGCGATGAAGCGCGATCGCACCCCGCTCGTGAGCTTCGCCGAGGGCGCCAAGCTGCCGGTGCCGATCGGTATCGCGATCAAAACGGCCGCGCCCATCGTGGAGATCTCCGGTCGGGTGAACGGCGCCGACGACGCGAATGTGCGGATGGCGCTTGCCGCGATGCCCGAGATGCTCGAATACGCGGACAGGCTGATCGCCGACGGAGTGATGGGAGGAGATCAGCCGAACGCCGCCGACTTCCAGCTGGCGCCGAGCCTGCGACTGATGATGACGATGGAGGACCTGCTGCCGATCATCGGTGGCAGACCATGCGGAGAGTTGGCGATAAGGCTGGTGCCACACTTTCCCGGACACATCCCGTCCGTCTTTCCCTCGGCGTGGGTCCGCCAAGCCGCGGGCGAAGCCACCGTCTGACCGACCCGAGCGAACTCGCGAGGGCACCAAAAAACCCCTGCTCTCACAGGGGTTCTTCGGTGTAACTCGAGACTGTCGCGAAGGCTCAGCCGGTGACCGGCGCGGGGACGGTGACGGTGATCGTCTTCGATCCTCCACCGACCTGCTTGGCCTTGACCCGGATCTTGCCGCCACCATTTCGCCTGAGCTCGCTGATCAGGGCGTCGGAATAGGAGAGGGTGACGGTGCTCTTGCCCTTCGCCTTGACCTTCTTGCCCTTCAGCTTGCCCTTGCCACCGACCAGCTTGCCCGAGAGCGCGATCCGGCAGGAGCCACCTCCAGCGCAGCCGACTCGCACCTTGAGCGAAGTGGCACCGGCGGTGCCCTTCTTCTTCAGGGTGGGCTTGCCCTTCCCTTGGGGACAGTTGGGTGAAGGCCCTGAGCCGTTGGCGTAGATGTTGTAGTCATCTACACCGACCGCGCTTGCGACGAAGGTGGTGACGAACTCACATGTCTTCGGGTTGTAGAGGTTCTGGGGCCGCGAGGATGACTCGGTGCCGTTGGTCACGTCCTCGAGTGAATCCGCGACCGTCGCACCCGCACTCGTGACCTGGAAGGAGTACCTGCCAGCAGGAAGGGAAGAGGTACCCACATCGAAGTATCCGCTCACGTAGTAGTTGCCGGTGATCGGTGAACTGGAGACCCGGACCCGGTACGCGTCGGTGACGAGTCCTTCAGGCGGGGTGATCTCGATCGGGGATCCGACCTCGGCTCCGGTGGCCGCATCGATCAGCTGCAGGTAGAGCCTCACCGGGCCGATGTTGGGCTCGTAGTTCCAGAACACTCCGAACTGGTTGGTCTTGGCGTTGTAGGCAACCCCGCCCGTGTAGTTGTCGGAGTCGGCCTCGAGCGGACCGAGCAGGTTCACGCTGCCGATGGGGGCGGCAGTGGCACCGGAGACCAACTGGGTCACGGGCGGCTCCGTGTTGTCGAAGAATTCCGTGCAGACTCCGCCCAGGAGTTGGAGGAAGGTGTCGGACTTGGTCGAGTAGGCGGAGTCCATCGGGCAGTACTCGTCCGGGTCGTCGAAGGTCATCAGCGTCAACTCCGAACCCAGCGGAGTGCCGGAGCTCGATACGAACCGCCCTTCCATGTTCGGCTCGTAGTAGGAGGACCAGGAGAAGAGGAACTTCTTGGCCTTGGAGTTCCAGACGATCTTCATCCCGCCATACTGCACATCGCCGGTGCCAACAACGAACGGTGCACCCGAAACCGAACCGTCGGCATTGAGTTTCTGGCCGAGAACCTCCTCGTCATTGCGGTTCGAGAACCCCGTCATCCACCCGCCGGTCACCGGGTTGTAGGCGACGGAATAGGAGAAGTAACTATCCGGTCCGGTGGTTGCCACAACCTGTTCCGATCCAACCGGTCCCTGATCATCGAATACCTGTGCACCGAGGTAGGCGCTGTCGCCGTCCTCCGCGTAGTAAACAACGATCTGATCACCGGTCGTGGGGTTGACCGCCGTCGCGTGGAACCTACCCCCGTAGGTCGAGGAGTCTCGAGCAGGTGAGAAGTCGGTGACCAGTTCCGCCGGCCCTACGGTGGCGGCAGGCGCTGCGGGCGCGGCCAATGCGGCAAGGGCGAGGGCGGATACGAGTGCCAGGGAGATGCGGCGTGCGACTTTCACAGTTACTGGTCCTTTCGGGGGAGAGATGGGGTGATGAATCGTTGCTCAGAGTAGCAATCCCCCCCCCACCGAATGGGGCTAACCGAGACTGTCCAGAGAGCCGGCCCCCTCCACCCGCTGCTCGTCCTCGGGCATCGCTGCGAGGCTGTCGGCGAGGCGCGCTCCGTCGGGGAGGGTGAGGTCGGGATCGAGTTCCAGCAGCGGTGCCAGAACGAATCGCCTGGTCGTGACCTCGCGGTGAGGCAGGGAGAGGCGGTCTGTCTCCAGCACGAGGGCGCCCAGGAGCAACAGATCCAGATCCACCGGCCTCGGGGAGTGGCGCGGGGCATCGGGGTCGCGACCCATCTCGAGTTCGATCCGTTTGCAGACATCCAGCAAGGCCTCGGGCTCGAAATCGGTGCTGATACGCGCTGCGGCATTGAGGAAGTCAGGCTGGTCGAGGATCTCTCCGACCGGTTCGGTCATGTACAGCGACGAGACCGCCTGCACCTCCACCCCGGCTTGGCCCAGGAGATCGAGCGCACGGCGCAGGTTGGCGCGGGGGTCGCCCACGTTGGAGCCCAAGCCGATGTAGCCGATGCGCATCTCAGGCATGATGCTTCAGGGAATCCATCAAGCGGTGAGGGTGATCTCGACCGCGACCTCGCCGAGGGCCATCGGCAGGGGCGGCTCTGGCTTGGCGGCGCGGATGGTCACCTCGGTGGCCTCGAACTCAGCGATCAGCGCCTCGCCGACGAGCTGGCAGACCCGCTCGAGGGTGCGGTGGCTGGTGGCTGTCGCGACGCGCTCGACCTCCTCGCAGACCAGACCGTAATCGACCGTCTGAGAGACGTCGTCGCTTGCGCGCGCGCCACACTCGGGCAGATCGAGCACGATGTCGAAGAGGATCGTCTGCCCGACCTCCTGCTCGGCATCGGTGACGCCGTGATGGCACCAGAGCGCGAGGCCGACTACCTCAACGGTCGCGCCCTCGGAGGGCGAGTCAGGCTTGCTCGACGGAGAGTCGCTCATCGTCTGAGCAAGGTAGCCGAGGTAGCGGGCAAGTTGCGGGCCTACCCGCCCGCTTCGATCGCGCCGGCAACCGCCAGCGCCTGTCGCACCGGCGCCACGTCGTGTACGCGCAGGATCGCTGCGCCGCGCTGGGCCGAGGCGATGCAGGCCGCGATGGTTCCGGGCAGACGGTCGTCTGCCTGGTCGGCTGATCCGGAGATCTCACCGATGAAGCGCTTGCGCGACGGGCCCACGAGCAGCGGTCGACCGAGCTCGGCCAACTTGGGCAGGCCCCGCAAGAGCGCGAGGTTGTGCTGAAGGGTCTTGCCGAAGCCGATCCCGGGATCGAGCACGATGCGGTCCTCGGCCACACCCGCAGCGACTGCCGCCTGCATCCGCTCGGCGAGGAAATCCCTCACATCTGCGACCACATCGTCGTAGCGCGGATCCTCCTGCATGGTCCGCGGCTGGCCGAGCATGTGCATCAGGCACACCTCCGCCCCGGACTCGGCGCATACGGCTGGCATCTCGGGGTCGCCGCGAAGGGCCGTGACGTCGTTGATCATCCTCGCCCCGGCTGCGACAGCCCGACGGGCGACCTCGGCTTTGGAGGTGTCAATGGAGACCGGAACGCCCGGTCCATCGGCACCGGCCAGAGCCTCGACCACCGGGATTACGCGCTCCAGTTCCTCGTCGAGGCTCACACCCTCAGACCCAGGGCGAGTGCTCTCGCCGCCGACGTCGAGCCAGTCGGCGCCAGCCGCTGCCAACTCGTGGCCGTGCCGGGTCGCCTTCGCAGGATCCAGGTAGAGCCCTCCGTCGGAGAACGAGTCGGGGGTGACGTTGACGATGCCCATCAAGGCGACGGACATTTGAGGACCCTCCGGTTACTCGTCGTCTTTGGCGCGCATCTCGGCAGCGAGGCC
>CAIUSP010000104.1 GCA_903901855.1 uncultured bacterium
GCCGCTGGAGCCCTGGCGGCGACCGCCGGGACCGGAGAGCATGCGGATGACCTCGTTGCGGATCTTCTCGCTGTCGGCGTCGAAGTCGAGCAGGATACGAGCGGCGACGCCCTCGTTCTCGCGGACCAGGCCGAGCAGGATGTGCTCGGTGCCGATGTAGTTGTGGCCAAGGGAGAGTGCTTCGCGAAGGGCGAGCTCGAGCACCTTCTTGGCGCGCGGGGTGAACGGAATCTGGCCGGCGGTTACCTCTTCGCCCGATCCGACGATGCGGACGACCTGCGAGCGGACGCGCTCGACCGTGATGTCGAGCGACTCGAGCACGCGTGCAGCAAGACCCTCCTCCTCGCGGAGCAGGCCGAGCAGGATGTGCTCGGTGCCGATGTAGTTGTGCTTGAGGGTGCGAGCCTCTTCCTGGGCCAGCACTACGACTTGGCGCGCTCTCTCTGTAAATCGTTCGAACATCGGTCTCTACTCGCCTGTCGCCTTTCCGGTTTTGGTTATCGGTTCTTCGGTTTCGGGTGGTCTATCAACCCACCCGGCGGGTTGGGGTTTCGGAGTTTCGGTGTGACGTGGGTTTCGGTCTCGAGCCAGATGGTGAATCTGACTCTCTCCGCCCTACCCCCGGTCCACACCCGGACTGAGGGCATTATAGGGAGACGGTGTTTCCGGCCCTGCGGCCTCTTGCAGCTCGACCGTGGCGGATTCCGCAGTTACCGGCGTTTGCGGGGGTTTTCCCGCTGCAAGGGGACATAAGTACGCACTCCCATTGCAGGATCAGTCACGCATCGCCGGGAACAGGAGCACCTCCCGGAGACTCGTGGCGCCGCTGAGGATCATCACCAAACGGTCGATTCCGAGCCCTACTCCTCCGGTCGGCGGCATCCCCGCCTCGAGGGCCTCGAGGAAGGCCTCGTCATGGGGCTGGGCCTCGTCGTCTCCGCGCTCGATTTCCTCCGCCTGTTGCTCGAACCGGCGGCGCTGCTCGTCAGGATCGTTCAACTCGCTGAAGGCGTTCGCTATCTCCATGCCTCCGATGAAGGCCTCCCAGCGCTCGACCAATCCCTCCTCGCTCCGGTGGTTCTTGGCGAATGGAGAGAGCTCGACCGGATAGTCGGTGATGAAGGTCGGCTCGATCAGTTTCGGCTCGACCTGCTTGGACAGCAGCTCGTCCACCAACTTGCCCCAACCGGCCGTCGGATCGACCTCACCGCCCATCGCCGCGGCCAACTCGTCCCGGCTGGGGTGTTCCATCACATCGATGCCCGACTCCTCGCGGATCGCATCGCGCAGTGTGACCCGGCGCCACGGTGGAGCGAGGTCGATCTTCTTGCCGTCGCGCTCGACCTCGGTGGTGCCGAGCACGTCGCGGGCAACACCCGAGACGAGCTCCTCCAGGCGACGGGCCTGATCGTCGTAGTCGGAGTACGCCTCGTACCACTCGACCATCGTGAACTCGGGGTTGTGCTTCATCGAGATGCCCTCGTTACGGAAGTCCCTACCGAGCTCGTAGACCCGATCTATGCCACCCACCACGAGGCGCTTGAGATAGAGCTCGGTGGCGATCCTGAGATACAGGTCGCGATCCAGCGAGTTGTGATGGGTGGTGAAAGGACGCGCCAGCGCACCCCCGTAGAGCGGCTGGAGGATCGGGGTCTCGACTTCCACGAAGCCCGCCTGATCGAGATATGCGCGCACGCCGGTGACGGTCTTCGCACGGAGACGGAACAGATCACGCGATTCGTCGTTGGCTATCAGGTCGAGTTCGCGTCGCCGATATCGGGTTTCGGTATCCGTGAGCCCGTGATGCTTCTCGGGTGGCGGCCGGAGGCTCTTGGCCAGCAATGTCCAGGAGGTGACCCTGACGCTCAACTCGCCGCGCTTGGAGACGAAGATCGTGCCCTCCACGCCAAGGATGTCGCCGAGGTCGAGTGAGACGATCGAGTCGAACTCGTCCTGGCCCAACTCATCCACCCGCGCCTGCGCCTGGAGCTTGCCGGTGCCATCGCGCAGGTCGAGGAACGCCTGCTTGCCCATCTCGCGTCGGGCTGTCAGTCGCCCCGCGATCCGGCAGGTGTCGCTGGTCTCGGCTCCGGCCTCGAGCGAGTCGTGCTGGGTGCGAACGGTCGAGATCTCGGTGCGGTCAGGGAAATCGTGGGGGTAAGGGTCTACTCCGCTCGCCCGAAACCCCTCTAGCTTCAGGCGACGATCGTCGCCGGTCTCCACCCTCAGGCCCGCTCGATCTTGGTGATCTTGAACTTCTTCTTAGGGCCCTTGGGGGCCTCGACGGTGACGATCTCGTTGCGCTTGTGGCCGAGCAGCGCCTTGCCCATCGGCGACTCGTTGGAGAGCTTCTGCTGGGCGGGGTCGGCCTCGGCTACGCCCACGATGTGGAACTTCTGGGACTTGCCGGACTTCTGATCTTTCACGTGCACCAGCACGCCCACCTCGACCTGATCGGTATGGACCTTGCGCTTGTCGATCACGGTGGCGCGACGCAGACGCTCCTGGAGGTGGGAGATCCGCTGTTCGAGCATCGCTTGCTCGTTCTTGGCGTCCTCGTACTCGGCATTCTCGGCGACATCGCCGAACTCGCGGGCCTCCTTGATCCGCGCGGCCACCTCGGCACGCTTGACGGTGACGAGCTGATCGAGCTCCTCTTCGAGCTTGGCGAGGCCTTCTTTGGTAATCGGTGTCTCTCGTGCCATTTCCTGTTCCTTTGTCGGAAGGGCGCGGGATTATAACGAGGAGTCGACTGCCTCCACCAGTACCTCGCAGAACCGCTCTGGGTCCTCGATCTGCGGGTAATGGCCGAGGCCTGGCAGGCGCGTCACAGGCGTATCCGGGCGCAACGCGAGGACCGCGTCGAGCACGTTGGTGGTCGCGACAGGGTCCTCGAGGCCCCAGGCGAGGCGCAGATCCCCCTTCCAGTCGCGAATCGCTCCGTGCCACCGCTCGGCACGGCGCTCACGCTCATCCATGTAGGAGATCAGCAGGTGGCCCAGCCGCCCCCCGCCGTCGTAGTTCAGCAACTGCCACTGGTCGGTCGCCTCGTCATCGGTGAGCGGGTGATCGGTCGAGAAGACCGAACCGAACTGGTTGCGGAAGAACCGTTCGTTCTGCAAGCGAGAGAGGACCGGACCGAAGCGGCCCCGCAGCAGCCGCTGCCCCAAGACGGGACTGGCGGCCGACTGCACCATCGAGCCGTTGAAGAGCAACACCCCTGCCACCTCGAACCCGAGGACCCCCTCGATGTCCCGGGCCAGCAACTCCAGCCCGACCGAGGTACCCATGTCGTGACCGACCAGATAGACCGGTCTGCCCTCTGTGCCGTGACGCGCCACCAGGGCCTCCACCACATCCGCCTGGACCAGCAGGGAGTTCTCCTGACGAGGCTTTCCTGAGAGCCCGAAGCCGATGAAGTCCATCGCGAGTACCGAGGCCTCGAGCCTGCCCGGGAGGCGGTCGAAGGTGTGGCGCCAGTCGAAACTGCTCGAGGGAAAACCGTGGAGGAAGCAGATCAGCGGACCGGAATCGTGATCGGCCGAGAAGACGTGGATCGGGTACCCGCCGACCTCCTCGGTTCGCCCGCTCTCGGCCCAGTCGCGCACCCGGGCGCTCATCCCGTCGAGGGAAGGGCGGGTTCTCGGATAGAGGTTCACCTGGCGGAGCCCGCAGGGACCGCAAGGCCGGAATCGGTCGGGGTCTCGATCTCGACGCCGGTGGCCTCGATCACCATCTCGCGGGCCGACTCCAGACTGTCCGACTGCTGGAGGGCCTGATCGAGGGCCTTGCGATCTTCCAAGTCGAGCCGCTCCACGTACCAGGGGTAGAACTTGCGCAGGTAGCGAGCGGCACGCTCCGGCCCGAGGTGATCGGCCGCTGAGTCCATCACCCAGAAGAGTTCGGCCACCACTTCCTGGTTGCCCTGCGGCGCCTCGCCGCTGCCGGTCAACTCGCCGAAGATCCAGGGGTAACCGAGCGCGCCACGGGCGATCATCACGGCATCCGCGCCCGATGCCTCGTAAGCGTGGAGGGCGGCGTCGGCGTCACTCAGGCCGCCCGAGATGATCATCGGTACATCGATCGCCTCGGAGAGGCGGCGGGCCAGAGCGTAGTCGGGCTCTCCTTTGTGGTGGACCTGAGCGGAGCGCGGGTGGAAGCCGATCGCGGCGGCCCCGCCGTCCTCGACCAGGCGCACCGCGAGGTCGAGGCCGCGGGTATCACCGGTCTTGGTGCCCGAGCGGACCTTGCAGGTGACCGGCAGCCCTGAGCCCTCGCGAGCCGCCACGCAGAGTGCCACTGCCCGATCGGGATCGTCGATCAGCGCGGCACCGGAGCCGGTCTTCAGCACCTTGCGCACCGGGCACCCCATGTTGATGTCGATGATGTCGGCTCCCGCCTCGGCGGCGGTCCGGGCAGCCGAGGCCATCACCTCAGGCTCTTGGCCGAAGAGCTGCAGGGCGACCGGGTGCTCGTCGGGGTGCAGGCGGAGGAACTCGCGATGGGTGCGCTCGTCGCCGTGGTGGAGTCCGAAGCTCGAGATCATCTCCGAGACCGCGAGCCCTGCTCCGAAGCGGCGGGCCTGGAGGCGGACGAACCAGTTCCCGATCCCGGCCAGGGGTGCCAGCAGGACGCGGTTCTCGATCTCGACCTCACCGATCCGGAAAGGCTCCGTGAGCGGTGGCTGTGGGTTGGCGAGTGTCATTGGGAAGCCTCTCTAGGTGTTGCGCTCGTAGATCAGTCGCAGGCCCGTCAAAGTGAGCAGCGGATCGACCTCGTCGATGGTCTCACAGTGGGGAGCGATCGTCTCCGCGATGCCGCCGGTGGCGATGCATCGAGAAGGAGTGGCGAGTTCTTCCGCCATACGGCGGAAGATTCCGTCGACCAGCCCCGCGAAGCCGTAGGCGAAGCCCGCTTGCACCGCGGCCACCGTGTGCTTGCCGATCGCGTCACCGGGCTTGGAAACGTCGACCGAGGAGAGCCTCGCCGCTCGCGAGGCGA
>CAIUSP010000105.1 GCA_903901855.1 uncultured bacterium
ACGCGTGGGGGACCGTATTGACACGGGTCGAGGATGGGGTGGGGGTGGCGGTCGCCGACTGCGACCTCTCCTCCCTTGCCAGCGTGCGTGACCAGATCCCCGCCATCGACTCTCGCCGACCGGAGAGTTACCCCTGGCCCGGTGTCGCCGAGATGGCCCTCGCGGTCCAGGGAGCGCTGTAGCGATGGCGAGCGAGAAGGCCGCCGACAAGCGCCGATCGATCCTCGAGGCCGCTACCAAGGTCTTCGCCGAGAAGGGCTTCCACGCATCACGTGTCTCGGACATCGCCAGCGAAGCCGGTGTCGCTCACGGGTTGGTCTACCACTACTTCGACTCGAAGGAGCAGATGCTCAACGAACTCTTCAGCGACCGTTGGTCGCTCCTGCTCGCTGCGATGGCAGAGGCGGACGAGACCCTCGAGACCCCGCGCGAGAAGCTCGCCGCCGCCGCCGCATTCATCGTCGACAGCTATCGCCATCAGCCCGAGGTGATGAAGGTCGTGATCGTCGAGGTAACCCGGGCGGCGAACTCGTTCGGTCGCATACATCTGCCCGAGATCACCCGTGCCTACGACCAGGTTGCCTCGTTCGTCGAGCAGGCCCAGCAGAAGGGTGAGATGCGAAATGACGTCTCTTCGACCGACGCATCACTCCTCTTCTTCGGTGCGGTGGAGCAGTTCCTCTCCGGTTGGATCTTCGAGCTGGTTCCGGCCAACGAGGAGGAGTTCGACCGGGCGAAGGAACTGGTGGTCGACACGATCTACCGTGGCCTCGCTCCGATCTCCGAGCCTGTCGGTGATTAGAAGGATCCCTCCCGCGTTTTCGGCCTCAGGCTGGTTTACTCAACGGGCGTGTCCCTGACTTCGACAAGCGAGCGAGTCTCGAGCTCCGTGCCCGGCACCGAGCAAGAGAACGAGATGGTCAGACGGCTCGTCTGGACCGGTCTCACGGTGACCACCAGCGCCCTTGCGGCCCTGTTGGCCCGCAGGGCCTCCGCCGCGATCTGGAAGCGCGCATTCAACGAGGAGCCGCCCGAGTGAGTCAGCCAGAGGAACAGCCCAAGTCACCGGCGACACCCGGTGCAGCTGCTCAGAGTCCTCCCTCCGGCGCAGGATCGGGCGCAACTGCGGATTCCGGGTCTGCCGGACCGGCACCCCGAACCGGGTCCGATGCCGCGGGCGCAAGGGGACTCGATGACATGACCATCGGGGAGCTCGCATTCGAGGTGACCGATCGGGCAACGGTGCTGTTCAGGGAAGAGATCGAGCTCGCCAAGACGGAGGTCTCCGAGAAATTCAACCGACTCGTCCGCGGCTCGGTGGTCGGAGTGGCCGCAGGGATATTCGCTGTCCTCGCCTTGATCCTCCTTATGCATGCGATCGCTTGGGGCCTCAACAGCGCGTTTTTCGGCAGTTCGTTCTGGGCCGGCTTCCTGATCGAAGCCGTGATCTTCATCCTCGTTGCAGTAGGTGCAGGCCTGTTTGCGCGGCGGTCCTTCCAGACCTCCGCGCCGCCGCTCCCCGAGATGGCGATCGAGCAGGCCAAGGAGATCAAGTCCGATCTAGAGGGGTCGAGATCCACCAGCGGAGAGGTCAAGTCGTGAGCCAGGGAGATACGGATCCGCGGATCAGAAGGCCCATGCCGGCGCCAGGAGCGCGAAGTGCGGATCAGATCCGAGACGACATCGTGGTCCAGCGCTCAGAGCTCTCGGATTCGGTAGGCGCACTGAGGCAGCGTTGGACCGAGGCGACGGATCTCAAGCTGCAGGCTTCGAAGCACAAGGGCGAGTTGGCCGCTGGCGCTCTCGCGATCGGTGTGATCGCAGGGGTCGCGATCGCACTCGGCCGACGCAGCTAGCGGCCAGAATCAGGGTTGCTCAGCGAAGAACGTCGGTCGGGACGTACTTCGTCGGGATGCTCCCGGTACCGAGCAGCCCGGGTCCACCGTGCGCACCCACGACTGGACCGATCTGGGAGATCATCAGAGGTTCGCATCCGTAGATCTCGCGACAGGCCTCGGCCAGTGCATCTGCCCGCTCGGCGTCGTCGATGTGCTGGATCACCCAGCCGTCGGCGCCCGCAGCGTGACGCTCCTCAGAGAGGGCCTTCATCCGCTCGACCACCTTCTTCGAAGTCCGGACCTTCTCCCCTGGGGTCACCTCCTCTTCGAAGGTCAGGATCGGCTTGATCTGCAGAGCAGAGCCGATCAGAGCCTGAGCTCCTCCGATCCTCCCGCCGCGTCGCAGGTACTCGAGGGTGTCGGGGGCGAACCAGATCTTCAACTCCTCGCGCGCTGCCGTGACCGTGGCGAGCGCCTCCGCCGCACTCTGGCCCTGACGCGCCGCTGCCGCTCCCGCCAACTGCATCATCCCTGTCCCGCCGGCAGCGCTGCGTGAGTCGAACACCTCGATCCTCTCGCCCCCCTTGCCCTCTGACGTCAACTGCTCTTTCGCCTGTATTGCCGTCTCGTGAGTGCCGGAGAGACCTGCCGAGATGTGCACCGAGAGGATCTCCTTGCCCTCGGCGAGGATCGGCTCGTATACATCGATGAAGTCGCCAACGGATGGTTGCGAGGTGGTGGGCATACCTTCACTCGCCCTGAGTCGCGCATAGAAGTCCGAGAAGTCACCCATCTCGGTTTCCTTCTCGGTGACCCCGTCGAGGGTCACGTAGAGGCTGACCAACTCGATTCCGAGGTGATCGACGGTCTCGCTGGGCAGGTAGCCGGTCGTGTCGGCAACCAGCACCGTGTGCTGCTCTCCTCCGCTCACCTGATGTGTTCTATCAAGGTTTCGGATCGAGGTGGCGCCCACCTCCTCCCTCGCCTACGATCGCCCGGTGGATGATCCGGTTCAAAAGCCCTCGGGAGCGGTGCTCTACAGGTGCAGGGTGCCTGGTGATTACCTCTGCCCGTGCGGAACGGTCGCGCGCAGGTTGCGCAAGTCGGCTATCCCCTTCGAGCAGCGCCGCGTTGCCTGGGGTCGGGGTTCGCGACCGGAGATAGTGGAACTGAGCGGGCAGAGCAGGGTTCCGGTGCTGTTGCTGGAAGGAGAGGTAATCAGCGACTCCAAGCGGATTCTCGAGCATCTCGCATGGAAGACTTCCCAGCCGGACCGGGCTGGGGTCTAGAATGCAGCGGCGATGAGTACTGAAACGAAGATCGATCCAGTCACCCTCACCCCTGCGGCGGTGGAGAAGGTCCGTGAACTCCTCGGCGGTGACGACGAGCAGGGTCGCGCCCTCCGCGTTGCCGTTCGCGGCGGCGGTTGCTCGGGCTTCCAGTACGCGCTTGCTTTCGATCAGGCAGACGAGGACGATCACCGATTCGAATTCGACGGTGTCCCGGTAGTGGTCGACAAGACCAGCATGCAGTTCGTCTTCGGATCCGAAGTCGACTGGGTCGACGGTCTCCAGGGAGCCGGATTCCAGGTCAACAACCCTAACGTGGTTGCTGCCTGTGGCTGCGGTTCCTCATTTCAGGTACGCGAGGAAGCGCCCGGCGAGGGCGCTCCAGCCGTCTAGCGAGAGTCCCTACTCCTCGATCTGGATCGGTCCGGATGAGGCCGGCGGCATCGCGCCGGGCGCAGGGGCATCAGGATTCGGTGGCGGTGCTTCCACACCGAGCAGGCCGGCGAGATCTCCGGACGCGTACATCTCCTCGACGATGTCGCAGCCGCCTACCAGGTTCCCCTTCACGTAGAGCTGGGGGAAGGTGCGCCAGTCTGCGATCTCGCCCGTCGCTTCACGGAGCGGATCCAGGGCCGGCAGCACATCGAGCGCCGCGTAGTCGGTGCCGAGCTGGTCGAGAATCCCGACTACCCGCATCGAGAAGCCGCATTGGGGCGCTTCGGGGGTCCCCTTCATGAACAGGAGAACCTCGTTCTCAGCGATCAACTCGCGGACCTTCTCGGTCACCGTGGGTTCGTTTCCTGACGTGCCGGATTCGTTCACGGTTCTGACTATACGGGTCGGCCGACGCCAGTCATCCGGCGGCGGGAAGCGAGGTCGTGATCGAAAGCGCGTGGATCGTTCCGTCGTCCATCCTCGTTTGAACGGCAGCCCTCACGAGGCGATGCTGGTCGATCGTCGTCAGGCCGTCGAACTGAGGCGCGGCCACGACCGCCCGCAGGTGATCGCCGCCCCCCTCGTCGAGGACTTCGACGCTCGCCCCGGGGAGAGCGTCTTCGATCATCGACTGGAGTTCCGCAAGATCCGCCGCCATCAGGATCCCTTCGCCGCTTCGAGCATCTCGGGGATCGAGGTGAACTTGACCCGAGGGCGGCCCTGCGGTTCGCCGTTGGCGACCTCGGCTGCGTCGATCTTCTCCCACTCCTCGAAGGCGACGGCATCCGGCTTGCGCTCGGCCAGCAAGGCGGGCGTCGCCTCGCGGTCGTCGGCCAGATCCGTTTCGAGGTGCTTGCCTGCGCCGATGTCAGCGAGGAGGTTGTCCGCGGTTTCTTGAGCGTCTTTCTTGTTGGTCCCGATGACGCCGGAGGGCCCCCGTTTGATCCAGCCCACCGTGTAGAGACCCGGAACCTGCTCACCGGAGTCGGGATCGGTGACCCTGCCCTCGACGTTCGAGATCGTGCCGCGGTCCTCGTCGAACGGCACTCCCTCCATCGGCACTCCGCGGTACCCGATCGAGCGGAAGATCAAACCGCACTCCAGCTCCTCGCGCTCGCCGGTGTCACGCGCCGTGATCCGGTCTCCGTCGGCGGTCAGCTCGTTCTTCCCGATCACCAGTCGTTCCACCTTCCCGTCGCCCTGGATCTCGACAGGGGAAGCGCAGAACCTGAGGACTATCCGCTTGGGCTTTCCTTCCGGCTCACGACCCGCGAACTCCTCGATCATCTCGACGTTTCGTCGGCGCGTCGGGTCTCCGTCGTCTGAGTCGAGCGAATCCCGGCTGGCGGAATCGAGTTCCGCTTCGCCGGCATCGATGATCAGATCCGCCTCGAGCATCTCGCTCAACTCGCGCAGCTCCGGATTGGTGAAGGCGGCCTGAGCTGGTCCTCTGCGACCGAGGACGACTATCTCCTCGATCCCGCTGGAGGGCAGAGCTTCGATCGCGTGATCCGCGGTGTCGGTCTGCGCCAACTCTTCTCCGGTCAGAGCAAGCATCCGGGCGACGTCGGCTGCGACGTTCCCGTTTCCGATCACCACCACGCGCTTTGCGGACAGGTCGAATTCGCGATCGGCGAAGTCGGGGTGGGCGTTGTACCAGTTGACGAACTCGGTAGCGGCATGGCTACCGGGAAGATCCTCCCCGGGAATGCCCAGCTTGCGGTCGGTCGACGACCCGTAGGCCAGCACGATCGCGTGATACCTCTGCTGGAGCTCTTCGAGGGTCACGTCCTTGCCGATCTCGACTGCGCCGAAGTAACGGAAGCCGTCACGGGCGGCGGTGCGCTCGTAGACCCTGGTCACCGACTTGATCTTGGGGTGATCGGGGGCTACCCCTGCTCTCACGAGTCCGTAAGGGGTGGGGAGGCGGTCGAACAGATCTACCTCGCAGGCGGGGTCCTCGCTCTTGAGCAGGTGCTCGGCCGTATAGAAGCCAGCCGGTCCTGAGCCGATGATCGCTATCCGGGCCGGGCTGTCGGGGCTTCCTGTGCGGGTCTCGTTCATCAGAGGAGTCAGCAGCCTAGGCGATGGGGCAGAGGGTGAGGGGTGGTCAGTCGTTCTGTCTGGATGCGACAGCGGTCGCGGCGGTTCCGTCGAGGGCATCGACCGCTCTCGCGGCCGACATCGAGACGCAGGTGAAGATCGGCGTGTCCCTCAGCGTGTAGGCGCTCGACTCGGTCCCCCGAAGCTCCTGAACCAGTTCGAGGAACTCGTCGGGCTCGTCGCCCTCGAAGCTGACCACGAACTCCTGATCGTCGAGCCCGAACGAGTAGGCGGTGTTGATCGAGATCTGCGGGTACTTCCGGCCGGTCTCGATGTGGCCCTCCATGATCCTCCTGCGCTCTTCGAGCGGGAGCGTGTACCACTCGCGTTGTTTCTCGAACGGGTAGACGAAGAGGTACTTGCGGTTCGAGACACAGATCTCGTGACGCGCCAACTCCTCCGAGTACTCCGAAACCTTGGTCATCGCCAGGTAGGAGTAGGGGACATCAGCCCACTTGGCCAGCCCACTCTGCCCGAGCACGACATGGAAGGTGTGGATGTCCTCCAATACCCGGCTCTGGCTCAGCAGCATCAAATCGGTGTCACCGCGGGTTCCGATGGTCGAGTAGGCCCGCAGCGAATGGTCCTGCGCGAAGTCCTCGCAAGCGGCTAGGAACTCCTCTTTGTCACGAACTCGTTCCTCCACGGGCAGCCGCCGCCAGGCCGGATCGATCTTGAAGAAGGTGAATTTCGCATAGGTGCCAACGGGCATGGAACCTCAGGTTAGTGGGCGCGAGGTCTCCTTCGGCTGTCAGCAGGACCTATACGCTGTGTCTGTGCGCATCGCATTGGTATCGCCGTACTCCTGGACCTACAGGGGAGGGGTCAATCGTCACGTCGAGGCTCTGGCCCGCGAACTCGCTTCGCGGGAGCATTTCGTGCGGGTTCTCGCGCCCTCCGACCCTCCTGACCGGATCACCCGGGTGCTGCACCGGAACCGGATGCCGGCCGAGGTCGACCAACCCGATTTCCTCGTACCACTGGGGAGGACGATCCCGGTCGGAGCCAACGGAGCGGTCTCCAACCTCGGCGTCTTTCCCGACAACGTCCTCAAGCTCCGTCGAGAGCTCGAGTCGGGTGAGTTCGATGTCGTCCACGTCCACGAGCCAGCCGCACCATTGGTCGCGTGGGACGCAAACACCTTCAGAGGCGCTCCGATCGTCGGGACCTTCCATGCCTACTCGACCAAACCGTTGCCCAACCACATCGCAAACGGCCTGGGCGCACGGCGTCTGTTCAACCAACTGACCCGCAGGATCGCGGTCTCCGAGGCCGCGGCATGGACCGGTAAGCGCTGGTTCGGCGGTGAGTACTCGATCGTGCCCAACGGTGTCGATCTCGCGGCCGCGCCGACCCCTACGGGCCGCAAGCCGGCCTCGGAGGAGTTGAACCTGCTCTTCCTCGGTCGAGCCGAAGAGCGTAAGGGCCTCGGGGTCCTCCTCACCGCTTTCGCGGCTTTGATCGAGCAGGTTCCTGCGAGGTTGACCGTGGTCGGCGCCACGCACGAGGAGGTGGAGCGGCTGCTGGCTGATCCAGAGGCCGCGTCGCGAATCGATACCCCTGGTCGGGTCTCCGACGAAGAACTCTGGCGACACCTGGGCGAGGCAGATCTCCTCTGCGCCCCCTCGCTGTCGGGAGAGAGCTTCGGCATGGTCCTGACAGAGGCCTTCGCCGCAGGGACCCCAGTGGTCGCGTCGAACATCGCCGGCTACTCGGACGTGGTCACCGACGGAGTCGACGGGGTGCTCGTTCCCCCGGCCGATCCACAGCGTCTCGCAGAGGTACTCAGGGACCTCTGGCACGAACCGGAGCGGATCGCGTCGATGGGCAGGGCGGCACGCAAGAGCGCCGAGCGTTACGCATGGCCGAGGATCGCCGACGAAGTAACCGAGGTCTACGAGTCAGCTCTCATTCCCGCCCGTCCTCCGGTCAGTCGGCCGGAAGCGATCGCGCGTCGCACCGGACTGATTCCGATCGACGGATCCACTCCGTCACCTCCGAAGCGTATGCCGTCGCTCGATCCGATCCCCGATACCGGCCGCGGGGCGCGTATGTTGCGGAAGGCGGCGCTCGGCGTAGTCGGGGCGCTCGGCGTGGGGTTGACCCTGCTCGCCGCGAAGAAGGTCGGGCTGCACGACGTGGCAGCCAGCGTGATCGGCTCCGATATCTCTTGGGTGCTCCTCGCCTGCGCACTGATGATCGCCTCGCTATTCCTGCGGGCCGCGTCCTGGCTGATCGTGGTCAGGTCGGCTCTGCCCGGCTCGCCCGTGAGGAGGCGTGACGTTGCCTCGGCCACCATGATCGGGGTGTTCATGTCGGCGACCCTGCCCGCCCGGCTCGGAGAGCCGGCCAGAGCGATGGTGCTTTCGCGTCGTGTCGGCCGGATGAGGGAGACCTTTGCGGTGATCGTGGGCACGCTCGTCTCTCAAACCGCGATGAATATCTTCGCGCTGGTGCTGCTGGGAGTGGTGATCGTCAGCACCAGCGATCTCTTCCAGTCGAGCACCGAGCGGATCTTCATCTACAGCATGGCTCCTGTCCTGCTCTTGATCGCGGTCCTGGTGGCCCCGGTCTTGATCCGCCCCAACGGCGAGGGCAGGATCGCCCGACTGGCGAGAGCGGTGCGTCGCGCCCTGAACGAGGTGCGGAGTGGTCTGAGCGTATTTCGTCACCCCAAGGAGGGGTTGGGTGCAACCGCGTTCCAGCTCGGCGCATGGGGTCTTCAGCTCGGCGCCTGCTGGGCCCTGTTCGCCGCACTCGGTATCAACGGTCTGGACGGCGCGGTTGGGATAGGCGCCGCCGCCGCCGTGCTCTTCGCGGTCAACGTGACCGCTGTCGTCCCGGTGACCCCCTCGAACATCGGTGTCTTCCAGCTTGCCGTTGTGAGCGTGCTCAGTGCGGGCTTCGGGGTCGACCCCGCGACCGCCCTTGCCTACGGAGTCATCCTCCAGGCCGTGGAGGTGGCCACCGCTGCGTTGCTCGGCGTCCCCTCGCTGGTCAGGGAGGGGGTCAGCTGGTCCGACATGCGTCTCCGTGCCCTGCAGGCAGCTCCGGTCCGGCTCCAGCCTCGGGCCGGACGGGGTGATCCCGTGCCTGACCAGGCTTCGGCAGGATGAGGTCTTCGCGGCTCACTCGCTAAGGTCAGTCGCCGTATGGCACTTTCCAATGTTTCAGGATTCCCGCGTATCGGTCCCGCCCGCGAACTGAAGTTCGCCACCGAGTCCTTCTGGCGGGGAGAGAGCAGTGAGGCTGATCTGCAGCGGGTCGCGCGAGACATCCGCATCGCCAACTGGAAGCGGATGAGCGATGCCGGCATCGATCTGATCCCTTCCAACGATTTTTCCTTCTACGACCAGATGCTGGACACGATCGCGCTGGTCGGCGCGATCCCCGAGCGTTACGGCTGGGAGGGTGGTGATATCGGTCTCGAGGATTACTTCGCGATGGCGCGAGGCAGGCAGGCCGATGGGGTCGATGTCACAGCGATGGAGATGACCAAGTGGTTCGACACCAACTACCACTACATCGTCCCCGAGTTGGGACCGACCACGGAGTTCTCGCTCTCCTCGTCCAAGCCGTTCGACGAGCATGCGGAGGCGATGTCCGAACTGGGTATCGACACCGTCCCCGTGTTGATCGGCCCGGTGAGCCTGCTCCTACTCTCGAAACCCGCCGACGGCGTATCGGGTGACTTCGACCCGCTAGATCTGCTCGAGGGACTGGTCGAGGTCTACGGAGAGGCCCTCGAGAAGCTTGCCGAGCAGGGCGCGACCTGGGTCCAGCTCGACGAGCCGTGCTTCGTCGAGGACAGGACCGAGAAGGAGCTCGACGCGCTGCGCCTCGCCTATGAAGAGCTGGCGAAGGTCCACGAGCGTCCGCAGATCGTCGTCAAGACCTACTTCGATCACGTCGGCGACGCCTACGGGGTTCTGCGAGATCTTCCGGTCGAAGGCATCGGACTCGACCTCCATAGAGGAAGCCACAATGTCGAGCTGATCGCGGACCAGGGTGGTCTCGAGGACAAGTGGCTGTTCGCAGGAATCGTCGATGGTCGGAACGTCTGGATCTGCGACCTCGAGCACAGTCTCGACCTCGTGGCAGGTCTCGCCAGCCGGGTCAGCCAGTTGGTCGTATCGACCTCCTGCTCGCTCCTCCACTCACCGGTGGATCTCGAGGCCGAGCCGATCGGGGGCGACGAGGATCTCGATGACGAGCTCCGTTCCTGGATGTCTTTTGCGGTGCAGAAGGTGGGTGAGGTGGCAACGCTCGCAAAGGGCTTGGCCGAGGGGCGTGAAGCGATCGCTTCGGAGTTGGATGCCAACGACCGTGCTCTCGAGAGCCGCCGCAACTCGCACAGGACGAGCAACCCCGAGGTTCGTTCGCGGGTCGAGGCCTTGACCGAGGCGGACGCACGTCGCGACAGCGACTTCACCGAACGCCAGAAGGCCCAACGCGAGCGACTCGGCCTGCCCCTCTACCCGTCCACCACCATCGGCTCGTATCCACAGACCACCGAGATCCGGACCGCCCGTGCCGAACTGAGAGAGGGCAAGATCGACTTCCCCGCTTACAAGGAGCGGATGGAGTCCGAGATCCAGAAGGTCATCTCGTTCCAGGAAGAGGTCGGCCTCGATGTACTCGTCCATGGAGAGCCCGAGAGGAACGACATGGTCCAGTACTTCGGCGAGCAGATGATGGGCTACGCGTTCACCCAGAACGCATGGGTCCAGTCCTACGGGTCTCGCTGCGTGCGCCCACCGATCATCTTCGGAGATGTCAGCCGGCCCTCTCCGATGACCGTCGACTGGCACCTGTATGCGCAGTCACTGACCGAACTTCCTGTCAAGGGCATGCTCACGGGTCCGGTGACGATGCTCCAGTGGTCTTTCGTCCGCGACGACCAACCTCGCTCTGACACCTGCAGGCAGTTGGCTCTGGCGGTCAGGGACGAGGTCCACGATCTGGTTGCGGCCGGAGCAGGAATCGTCCAGGTCGACGAACCGGCCATTCGCGAGGGTCTGCCGCTCCGGCGCGAGAACTGGGCGGAGTATCTCGACTGGGCGGTCGAGTGTTTCCGGATCTCGACCTCCGGAGTCGAGGACGCGATCCAGATCCAGACACACATGTGTTACTCGGACTTCGGCGACATCATGGATCACATCCAGGCGATGGACGCGGACGTGCTGCTGATAGAGGCGGCCCGTTCCCGCATGGAGTTGCTCGGGGACTGGGAGAAGCAGGGCTATGCGCAGGAGATCGGCCCCGGCGTCTACGACATCCACTCTCCACGAGTTCCATCGGTCGAGGAGATGTCGGAGTTGCTCCAGGCGGCCGCCGAGGTACTCACCGCCGATCAGGTCTGGGTCAACCCAGACTGCGGGCTGAAGACCCGCGCCTGGCCGGAGACCGAAGAGGCGCTCCGCAATATGGTCGAGGCAGCGAAGCTCGTGCGCGAGCGCGCAGCCTCCTGAGCCTCTCCCGATTTCGGCTGGAGCCGACTACTTGCCGAGCTTGCGACGCAGATCCCGCGCACCGAAGAACCGGAAGATCCGGTTGAGCAGCGCCCGGCGCTCCGGCGTGTAGGGGAAGAAGAACGGATCTCTTCCCGGCCCCTGGCCGAAGCGGTTGATCACCAGCGACTCGGAGCGCACGAACTTCTTGATTCCGTACGCACCACGTCGGAAGCCGATCCCGCTGTCCTTCCAACCGCCCATCGGAACGGCGGGATTGAGGAAGTTGATCAGTACGTCGTTCACGCAGGCAGCTCCGACCTCGAGGCGTCTGGCAACCGCTTCGGCCTCTGACCGCTTGCCGAACACGTAACCGGTCAGACCGTGCCTGCTCGCGTTGGCTCGCTCGACGGCCTCATTCGCATCGCGGACCTTCATCACGGCCACGACCGGTCCGAACGACTCTTCCTTGACGACCTCCATCTCGGGCGAGGCGTCGGCGATCACGGTCGGTCTGAGCCACTGTCCGGGTCGATCCTCGCGTCCCTCGCCGCCGGTGAGGATTCGCGCGCCCTTCTTCCTCGCATCCTCTATGTGGTCGGTGCATATGTCGATCTGCGGGGCGAAGGTCATGGCGCCCACCTCGGCACCGTAATCCGTATCGTCCTCGCCCTGCCGGAGTTCGTTCACTTCCTTGGTCAGTTTCTCGACGAACTCCTCGTAGAGGGCATCGGCCACATAGATCCGCTCTACCGACATACAGACTTGGCCGGTGTTGAGGAATGATCCCCATGCGGCGGCGTTGACCGCGCGGTCGAGTTTGGCTGAATCGAGCACGATCATCGCGTCGTTTCCACCCAGTTCGAGAGAGACGGGCGTGAGCGTTTCTGCGGCCTGGGCCATCACCTTCTTGCCGGTCCTGTCCGAACCGGTGAACTGAACGAAGTCGACCTCGTCGACCAGAGCCGAGCCGGTTTCGCCGAGACCGTTCACTACCTCGAGCACGTCCGGGGCGCCGATCTCTTCCTTCCATGCCTTCAGCACCCGCTGGAGACCAAGGGGAGTGAGCTCGGAAGGCTTGATCACAACCGCGCAGCCGGCGATCAGGGCGGGGATGGCATCACCGAGTGAGAGGATCAACGGGAAGTTCCACGGGCTGATCACACCCGCCACTTCGTAAGGTCGGTGTTGGACCCTCAGCTTCTTGACGCTCATCAAAGGAGAGTGGGCTGAGACCTTCTCCTCCCCGATGAACTTCTTGGCCTTCTTGCCGTAGTAATTGATCAAGTCGGCCAGGTAGGTCGTCTCGCTGCTCGCATCAGCCCTCACCTTTCCGGTCTCGGCCTGCATCAGGTCTGCGATCTCATCCTCGTGATCGAGCAGCCAGTCCCGCAGCTGGAACAGGTACTTCCGTCGACCCTTGATTCCCAGTGCCTCCCAGGCCGGCTGGTTGGAGCGGACCCGGGCGACCGCTGCCTGCACTGCCTCTTTGTCGTCGAGGGGGACGGTTCCGATCAGCGTCCCGTCGGAGGGCTTGCGAACCTCGATCTGCGTCGCTGCCGGCGAGCCTCCATTTCCTCCGTGGGCTTGCCCGGATGAGACACCGGTGCTGGTCGCTGAGGTGTTCACTGTCTCTCCTCTCGTTGGCGCTGCTGCCAGAGGGTCCGGTCGGACCCTCGTCACCGTGCTGACCATATCGCCCCATCTGGCAGTTGTGTGTCGTCCCTCACGCCTCGCTCACCTCCTCAGGCGTGGTTTCACTTCGGACAATCGTCAGGACGGGATTTCCTACATGCGTCCATATGGACAGGCGTGGCCTCTCAATACCGTCTGGAACTGCAAATCAGGTAATCCGGCAACGGCACGACGTGCGCTGAAAAGGAGGCTCGTGGATGACATCGGCTGAGGTGGGCAAGCAGGTTGTGAATCTGGATATCGAGCTCGACAACCTCTGGATAATCGTTTCCTGCATCCTGGTATTCCTGATGCAGGCGGGGTTCATGTTCCTGGAGATCGGCTTCTCGCGACGCAAGAACGCAGGAACCGGAGTCGGGAAGATCCTGGTCAATTTCGCGGTCGTGACCCTCTCCTGGTGGGCGGTCGGCTATGCCGTGAATTCCGCGTCTGGAGGTGCGGTGTTCGGCGATCAGGGCTTCTTCTTCCACTTCGGCCAGCAGGTTGGAGAGGTGACCAATGACGGTGTCGCCGCCAACAGCTTCCTCTTCGGTCTCGCCTTCTGCGCGGTTTCTCTCGCGATCGTCTGGGGCACCACCCTGGAACGGATCAAGTTCGCGCCCTACGCGATCTTCGCAGTGATCTTCGGTGCCCTGATCTATCCCCTGATCGCGCACAGCGTCTGGTCCGGATTCGGACTTCTCGATGACATCGGCGGCAAGGAGGTACTCGACTTCGCCGGGTCCTCCGTGGTCCACCTGACTGGCGCCACCGCCGCGTTCGCAGCCCTGCTCCTGCTCGGATCACGTAAGGGCAAGTACGGGCCCGACGGCTCGCCCAGGGCGATCCCGGGGCATTCCATGCCGCTGGTGGGTCTGGGTGTGATGCTCCTGTGGATCGGCTGGTTCGGATTCAACGGGGGATCCGCCCTGGTCACCGACGGTGTCTTCTTCGCCGAGGTAGCGCTCAACACCCAACTCGGTGCCGCTGCGGGCGTGCTCGGTGCGCTGCTCACCTGCTGGCTGTTGACCAAGACGGTCGATGTCGGAATGGCGGGCAACGGCGCGATCGCGGGCCTCGTCGGCATCACCGCTGGTTGCGGCTATGTCGAGTATTGGGCCGCCCCGGTGATCGGGTTCGTCGCGGGGATCGTGGTGGTGGTCGGAGTGCTCCAGATCGAGAAGAAGCTCGACGATCCGGTCGGAGCGCTCTCCGCTCACGGACTCGCGGGGATCTGGGGAACCCTTGCGGTAGGCCTGTTCGCCTCGCCTCGCCTCGTGGGTGACACCGCCAGCGCGGGTGTCTGGTATGGCCTGTTCGGTGACGAGTCGGTCAGCGCCGGCTTCGGTCAGCTCGGAGTCCAGGCGGTCGGCGTGGTCGGGACCTTCGTGGTCGTGTTCGCCCTCTCGCTGGCGGCATTCTGGGCGATCAAGCGCACGATCGGTCTCAGGGTCGACGAAGGTGACGAGGAGAGCGGTCTGGACATCTCCTCACACGGGATGTACGGATACCCGGAGGCATTCATTCCACAGCCCGAGTACCCCGTGGCCGATCACGCGCCACACGTCGCGGGCACTCCGGTTGCGATGGTGGCGGATGCGCCTCCGTCGAAGGCAAGCAACATCACCGGAAAGGCGGCATGACGATGAAGAAGATCGAAGCATTCATTCGCCACGAGTCCTTCGAGCCGATCAGGACGGAGTTACTCGATAAGGGCTTCCCATCTCTATCGATCACCGAGGTCAAGGGATCTGGCAGACAGAAGGGAGTGGTCGAGACCTACCGGGGATCCACGCTCGAGGTGAACGTGCGGCCGAAGTTGAAGATCGAGTGTGTGGTCTCGGACGATGACGTCAAGACGGTGGTGGACTCGATCCTCACGCACGCTCAGACAGGGGAGGTCGGCGATGGCAAGATCTTCATCCTGCCGGTCGAGGATGCGGTCCGGATCAGGACCGGCGAGAGCGGCGAGGAGGTCCTCCAGGCCCACGAGGAATCGGAGATGCCCGAGTGAGCCTCGTACCCCGGGCGTAGGGGCCCCTGCCGAGCCTCGGTCCCGGCTGCAGACGGAAGGGCTGTTCTCAGCCCTTCCGTTTCGCGGTCAGTCTCCAGATCCCGCCTTCGAGCGAGATCAGGTAGATCCTTCCGGACCGATCCTGGCCGAACCCCGAGAGTCCACGGACTCTGAACCTGAGCCCCTGGACCTTCTTCGCAGGGCCGAACCTCGGCACGAAGGCAAAGACCTTCCCCGTACAGAAATCACCGAAGACGACCGAGCCGACGACCTCCGGCCCCGCTATCCGGGACAACCTGGGGTCGCGCACCACATATCCACCGATCACCGAGCAGGCAGGGCCGTGCGGGTAGACGACTGCCGGCGTTACGGTCCGGGATCTCGCCACTCCTCCTTTGAACACGGCGGTCCCCTCGTATGCCGCCCAGCCGAAGTTCGCTCCGAGGCCTCCACCGGCCGGCAGGTAGTTGACCTCCTCGAATCTCGAGTTGCCCACGTCGCCGACTACCAACGCGCCGGTGGAGCGGTCGAAGGTGAACGACCAGGGGTTCCTCAGCCCGGAGGAGTAGATCTCGTCTCTGCCCTGAATCCCCACGTAGGGGTTGCTCTTGGGAGACCGATACGCCTGCCAGTTGCGCTTCCCCTTACGCCCGATGGTGCGTGAGGGATCGATTCGCAGCAACTTCCCGAGGAGGCTCCGCCGATCCTGCGAGACGTTCGCCGGATCTCCCGACGGACCACCGTCGCCCGAGCCGATGTAAAGGAAGCCGTCCGGCCCGAACTCGAGGCGACCCGAGTGGTGCTGAGTGGTCGGCTGGGGCACGGTCAGGATCTCCCTTCCGCTGCCGGATTCGGTGACCAGCTGTCCGGTGTCTCGCACCCTGTACTCGAAGATCCTTAGGTCGTTACGACGGTCGGTGAACGAGACGTAGTAGCGATCGGTCTTGGCGAAGTTGCCAGGGAAGGCGACCGAGAGCATCCCCTGCTCGCCACCCCTTCCCGAGGTCTTGACCAGCTTCCGGATGTCGAGCATCGGCTTGGCGAGGGTCACGCCGTCGTCGAGCACCCGGAGTTCACCGGCTTTCTCCACCACGACCAGTTGACTGTGTCCCGGGGGTTGGACGATCCCCACGGGTTCGTCGAAGTTCCCGACCTTCTCTAGGCCCATCACCTTGGTGCCGCTCTCCCGGGTCGCCCGAACCACGATCCCCGTGATTCCGAGGATCAACACGAGCAGGATCAGACCGGCGAATTCCAGTTGCTTGCGGCTCGGGCTACGCAGATCCCGCGCCGCGGCGGTTGCCCAGAGTCGCACCCGGTCGAGCCAACTCGCCGGCTTGGTCGGCTTGCGCTGGCGCGAAGGCCGGCGTCGTGCCGTCGACTTTCCGGTCCCGCTCTTCGCAGACTTGCGGGCAGTGCTGGATCGCCGGGACTGCGTCCTCGATGCGGGACGCTTCCCCTTTCCGGGTGCGGGTTTCTTCCTGCGCTCGGTCATTGCGTGAGCAGGCAGTTTCCCCAATCGGGGAGACGCCCGCTTACTGTTCAGCCCTGCTTGATCCGGTAGACCGGCCCGGTGATCGAGGCGATCCAGATCTGCCCCTTGTAGCCCCGCCCGAACGAGACCACCTGTCCGGCGCTCAAGTCCTCGGTGCGGGCGCCGCTGACCGATCCGTTCGCGAACTTGAAGCTGCGGATTCTCGTGGTGCAGAGGTCGGCGTACAGGTATCGATTGCGCAGCGTCGGAAGTTCGGGGTCGTCGACGAAGTAACCGCCGGTGACCGAGCAGCCGTTGTCATGGTCGTACGAAACGACCGGATCGATCCGGTCCGGTGCTGTCTGGTCGATGTTGAACCTGCTCAACGCCTCGTATGCCGACCAGCCGAAGTTCCCGCCCTTGGCGGTCGTCCTGGCCAGCACGTTGACCTCTTCGAACTCGTTCTGGCCGACATCACCGATCGCGATCAGATCCCGCTTCGGCTCGAAGCTGAATCGCCAGGGGTTTCGCAGACCGTAGGCGAAGATCTCATCGCGACCTGCGGTCCCGACGAATGGGTTCGAGGCAGGGGAGGAGTAGGGGGCTCCTCCCGAGGGCCGGGGGTTGATCCTGAGGATCTTCCCGAGCAGGCTGTCGAGATCCTGTGCCGTGCGGAGCGGGTCTCCGGGGGCGTCGCCGTCACCCGTTCCGATGTAGAGCAGGCCGTCGGGGCCGAACTGCAACAGGCCTCCGTTGTGGCTTGCGCCGGGATCACTCATCCGCAGCACCTCACGGGGAGCCCCGACCGTTCGGGTGGCTCGATCGTTGGCGCGCATCTCGACCACCGACTGATCGCCGGACTTGGTCGTGTAGTACGCGTAGAGCAGCCTAGAGGAGCGGAAATTCGGCGCAAATGCGATCGAGAGCAATCCCTGCTCGAGATTGTCGCTCTCCACCCGTCCGGAGATATCGAACAGCGGACGCTCGAGGGTCCTGCCCTTGCGGACGACTCGTACACGCCCTCTGCGCTCGACCACGTAGACGCTTCCGCCCTTCGGCGGTTGGGTCACGTAGACGGGCCCCTGGAAGTTCCCGATGCGCTTGAGTTGAAGCGATCCGGCGGCTTGAGCCGCCTCTTGCCCTGGGCTCCCGGAGGTGAACGAGATCACGAGACCGACGACGACTCCCACCGCGAGTGCGAGCAGGAAGATGGGCAGAGGGAGTGTCGGCCTGCAGCAGGGCTGGTTCTCGTTCATCGCCTCTTGAACACCTCGCGTTACCTAAGGTACCGGTACCACGTCGCCCTGAGCGTCGACTCGGAGCTTCGATGGTTTGCCGCTGATCTCGACCGTGATCTCTCCCTGAACCGGCCCTCCTACCGCGTCGACCGCCTCGGACTTGCCGTCGAGTCCCGCCGAGAGCACCCACGCGACCGTGTAACTGCCCGTTGCCACCGCGTTCAGGTTCCAGGTCATCGTGGCTGTCTCTCCCGCCGCGAGTTCTCCGAAGGCGTAGGTGTTCGTCTGGGCCCGTTGCGCTCCCGCCGAGGTGTCGCTGCCGTTCAGCTTCGGCCAGTCGGCATTGAGGATCCAGACGGGGCGTGTCTTGACCGCGACGTCCTCGCGGTCGGTCCTGATCGAGAAGGAACCGTTGGCGACCCCGGCCTCTTCGGCCGTCAGGTCAGAGGCACGCGTGTTGATCGTCACCGCCAGATCGGGAATCGTCTCCGAGCCGGTGTTGCGGACCTCGAGTACGAGGTTCGAGGTCTCGGCCAGCTTCTGCTTCTCGGGCAACTTCACCTCGAGCACCTCGACTGGGAACTCTCCGCTGGGTTCGTTGGCGTCCTGCCTCTCTCCTCCGGAGCCGCATCCGGCAACGGCCAGAGCGAGTGCGGCCGCGACAGCCAACCCGGGCCAAGACCTGTGAGAACGGAATGCAGTCGTTCCTTGTGGGCGCGCCCCGTTCACGCGGCTGAACATACCACGCACGCTCGAGGCCTCCACGCACCGCACGTCTCAGTGACGGTATGGAATAACCTTCCGTATTCGAGTCGAGTGCACCGACCGGTGTATCGGCAAGAGAGGAGAGAATGCTCAAGACAGCAGTAGACAAGGCGTTCCTGCCCGCCAAGTCGCTTTTCGAGCAGGTTGGTGACGTGATGATCCTGACTGGCAGGACGATGATGTCCGCTGTCCGTCCCCCGTATCCCTATGGCGGCGAGTTCGTCGGGCAGTTCATGTTCGCCCTGCAACTCTGCTGGTTTCCCATGATGATCTCGACGCTCGCATTCGGCTTCGGTGCGCCGGGACTGCAGGCGGCGAACTTCCTCTCTCTGTTCGGCGCCCTCGATCGTCTCGGTGGGTTCTTCATCCTGGCTTCGGTCCGCGAGTTCGCACCATTCGTCACCGCGGTGGTCGTCGCAGGCGTGGCCGGTACCGCGATCACGGCAGACCTCGGAGCCCGCAAGATCCGCGAAGAGCTCGACGCTTTGCAGGTGTTGGGCGTGGATCCGATCAAGAATCTCGTCGTGCCTCGATTCCTCGCGCTGATGTTGATCACCGGGCTGATGGACATCTATGCCTTGATCTTCGGGATAGTCGGAGGACTCGGCGCGGAGTTGCTCTACAACGAGCCGCTCGGCGGGTTCTTCGCGACGCTCTTCAACAACGCCTCGATCACCGACCTCTGGGGCTCGGTCCTGAAGACGACGCTGTTCGGCGCGATCATCGCCGTGGTCTGCTCCTACAAGGGGATGACTGCATCGGGTGGCGCCGAAGGAGTGGGCCGGGCCGTCAACGAGGCGGTGGTGATCGCCTTTCTCGGTGTCTTCGCCTTCAACTACGTGTTCACCCAGACGCTGCTCGCAACCAACCCCGACCTCTCGGTGGTCAAGTGAACGGGTCGTCCGCCTGGCTAGAGGTCCCGAGGGGCTGGCTGAACTCGATCGGGGAGATCTTCGGTTTCTGCGGCCGGGTGATCGGGCTGGTCTTCTCGGGTCGGGTTTTCCAGTTCTTCGGTGAGGCACTGCGTCAGGCCGGGATCCTGATCCTCGGATCCACCATCGTGATCTGGGGGCTCGTCTTCATCCTCGGGCTCCAGTGCGGCATCGAGGGTGCCTACTTCAACCGGTCGGTCGGTGCGCCAGCTTACGCCGGCGTCTTCGCCGCCTGGTGCGACCTCCGTGAGGTGGTGCCCTACGCGTTCGGATACATGCTCTCGGCCAAGGTCGGAACGGGGATCGTGGCCGAACTCGGCGCGATGCGCATCTCCGACGAGATCGACGCCCTCGAGGTGATGGGCGTGCCGCCCATCACCTTCCTCGCGGCTACCCGGCTGCTCGCGGCGATGATGGTCTTCCCCTTTATGTACCTCGCTGCGGTCGGCATCGGTTTCTTCGCGAGTTGGCTCGCCGTGGTCGAGCAAATCGGCGATGTCTCATCCGGTGGTTACTTCCTGATCTTCTGGATGTTCCAGAACCCTGGGGATCTGATGTTCAGCCTGATCAAGGGGATGACGATGGCACTCGTGATCGTGTTGGTGGGTTGCTACTACGGCTACACCGCATCGGGCGGTCCGGTGGGAGTCGGAACGGCCACCGCGAAGTCCATGGTCCTTAACATCGTCTTAGTGCACGTGATCGGGATGATGGGGACACTTGTGTTCTGGGGAGCAAATCCGAGAGCGCCGATAGGCGGCTGAGGACTGCGAGGAGAGAGATGGCCGAGAAGAAGACAACTGCGAGCAAGACCAGGAAGTCGGGTTCACGCACGACGGGCACCGCGAAGCGCACCGCGAAGTCCACGAAATCGCGTGCCAGTTCGGCATCGTCGACCACACGCAGGGCCTCTGCCAAGCCCAAGTCGGCTGCGGGCACCAAGACCCGGACCAGGTCGGCGACCAAGACCAGCGCTACCCCGAAGCGGAAGACCGATCCTCTGGCCGCCCAGGGATGGAGCGAGGAGGATTTCGCAAATCGCGACTACGTGATTCCGGGAGTCGAGGCCGATGACCCGAATCCGTACAAGTGGCATACCGGCAAGAAGCGCGATCACGGAGGAACCGACGCGATCGAGGTGATCGACCTCGTCAAGCAGTTCGGTCGCACGAGGATCCTCAACGGGTGCAATCTCGGGCTGCCGGATGACATGATCTCGATGGTGCTCGGACCGTCGGGAACGGGCAAGAGCGTGCTGATCAAGCACATCGTCGGACTCCTCTATCCGGACTCCGGCGACGTGTTGGTGCACGGCGAGTCGATCCCGAACATGTCGGATGACGAGCTCTTCGAGACGCGTAAGAAGTTCGGTCTCCTGTTCCAGGACGGAGCGTTGTTCGGTTCGATGAACGTCTACGACAACGTCTGCTTCCCGCTCCGGCAGCACACCGATAAGAGTGAGGACGAGATCGACGAGATCGTCACACGCAGGCTGGGTGAGGTCGGCCTGGCAGAGGCTCATTACAAGATGCCGAACGAGCTTTCCGGGGGAATGAGGAAGCGAGCCGGATTCGCCCGCGCCCTCGTGCTCGACCCCGCAATCGTCATGTTCGACGAGCCGGATTCGGGTCTGGACCCGGTCAGGACGGCGCTCCTTTGCGAGTTGATCCGTGAGGTACATGCGGAAAACGGCGGTTGCTACCTGGTGATCAGCCACGACCTCAGCACCGCGAGACGCGTGGCGGATTTCCTCGCGGTCCTCTGGAAGGGCAGGATCGTCGAGTCGGGGCTGGCTGACGATCTGTTCGGTTCCAAGAACAAGTTCGTCTCGCAGTTCCTGAACGCCGACGTTCGCGGACCGCTCTCGATGGATTGACCCGAGCCGGCGGTCCCGCGGTGTCTGCGGAGGGGAGGTCGGTTTGGACAGGGAAAGGGTGAAAACGTTCTTCGAACGGGTCGCCGCGTCGGCGGTAAGGCGACCGTGGATCGCGATCTCCGCCGTCGTCTCACTGGCGCTGGTCGGTGGCTGGTTCGGCCTCGGCCTTCGGGCTGACGCAGGTACCGACACGCTCCTCGACAGCGGCTCGGCTTCCTACCGTTCGACCGAGGCATTCAGGAAGGCATTCGGCGACGATGCGGCGCTGATCCTGGCGAGGGAGGATCTCTCCAAGTTGCTCACCGGAGAGGACCTTCGCGCTCTGTTCGAGCTCGAGACGTGTCTGGCCGGCGGCACGAGACTGGGTTCGGATCTGCCGCGTCAACCCGGCAGACCACTGCCTGGTGTGTGCGACAGGATCGAGGAACTGGCCCCTGCGCGGGCTATCTACGGCCCCGCGAGCTTCCTCTACCAGTCGGTAGATCAGATCTCCAGTGTGCTGCGGAGGCAGGTGGCAACTGCGCAGACAGAGGCCCAGCGCGCCGCAGAGAGTGCCCGCCAGCGGGCGCTCTCGGACGGCCTGTCTAGTTCCGAGGCCGATTCCGCTGCGCAGGAGGCATCGGATTCGGTGCTGGAGCAGTTCAACCAGGCGGTGTTGCGACTCGCTCTCAGCTACGGAATCACGGGAGTCCCCCGATTGGACGACCCGTCATTCATCGGCCGGGTCGTCTTCGACTCCCAGGGCAACACCAAGTCGCAGTTCGCTCAGCTCTTTCCCCGCTCCGATGTCGCCCAGATCACGATTCGACCACGCCCCGACCTGACCGATAACGAGCGGGATCGGATGGTCGCGCTCTACCGCGAGGCGCTCGCCAACCCGCGTTTCGCGCTCTCGACCGGCGATTACGTCTTCAGCGGCGCACCGGTCCTGATCGGTGCGCTCACCTCGTCGATCCGGTCCCAGATGCTCCTCTTGCTCGGTGTGTCGGTGCTGGTCATGGCGATGGCCCTCGCGTTCGTCCTGCCGCCGCCGTTCCGACTCCTCCCGTTGGGAGTGGCCCTTTCGGCTACCGGCATACTCTTCGGGCTGCTCGCGCTGTTCGGGGGGTCGCTGACCATCTCCGCGATAGCCATGCTGCCGGTTCTGGTCGGTCTGTCGGTCGACTACGCGATCCAGGTGCAGGCGAGATTCAGCGAGGCACGCGAGAAGGGGCTCGACCCTCGTTCAGCTGTGGTCGAAGCGGCCGGAGTGGGCGGGCCGGTTCTCGCTCTGGCCTGTTTGGCGACCATGACCGGTTTCGCGTCCTTCGGGCTCTCGGCCAGTCCGCTCGTTCGCTCGTTCGGATTCCTGCTGGTGGCAGGTATAGCGATCGCACTCGGTATAGCCCTGTGGAGCGGTCTCGCCGTCCTCTCGAGGGACAGAGGACCGGCTCCGGCGGCGGGAGGGGGCCCCGCAACCACTCCGCTGCGACGCTGGGTTTCGAATCGTCTGCGGAAACCGGCCCAGATCGCCATTGCGACCTCCCTGCTCCGACCCGGCCGCGTGCTGCTCGTGGCAGGCACTCTGGCGCTCTGTGGGCTGATCGCGAGCACCCAGACGCCGGTGGATGCCGACGTCCGTGATCTCGCGCCTTCGAATTCGCCGGAGCTGGAGGAGCTGCGTGAGGTCGAGAGGACCACCGGGATCTCGGGCGAGATCGACGTCTTGATCACCAGCGACGATCTGGCTGATCCCGCGACGATCGCCTGGATGGCCGAGTTCCAGAGGCGGGTACTCGCCCGGCACGGGTTCTCGGGACCCTCCGCGAGCTGCGACCGCGCGGCGCTCTGCCCTGCCCCGTCCCTGACCGATCTGTTCGCTGCCGCAGGCGGCACCCTCGACCGGGCTGGTTCCGAGGCCCTGATCGAGTCGATCCCGCCTTATCTCTCGGAAGCGGTAGTCACCCGTGATCCCGACACGGGGGAGGTCGGAAACCAGGCCGTGATCTCCTTCGGGGTGAAGGTGCGACCCCTCGACGAGCAACAGGCGTTGATCGACGACATCAGAGAACAGGTCGATCCTCCCGGCGGACCGAGCCCTCCGGCTGGCGTCACCGTAGAGGTCGCTGGCTTGCAAGTACTGATCGCTGACGCAAACGCCAGTCTCGAGCGGAGCAGATGGTGGCTGCCCGCCGCCGGTATCGGAGCGGTGGCGTTGATCCTCCTGCTGCTCTGGAGGTCGCTCCGCCGCACCCTCGCCGTGCTGGTTCCGGTGGTGTTCGCAACCGGATGGTCCTCGCTCGCCGTTGCCTCGACCGGCTACGCCCTCAATCCGATGTCCGCAACGCTGGGAGCCTTGGTGATCGCGGTCTCGACGGAGTTCAGCATCATCCTGGCCTCACGCTTCTGGGAGGAGCGGAGTGCCGGACTCACGGTGGGGGAGGCTCTGCGGAGCACCTATTCGAGAGCGGGTTTCGCGACGCTCGCTTCGGGCGCAACGGTGATCGCGGGTTTCGCGGTCCTGGCCGTAGCCGGTCCTCTCGGCTCGCTTGGCCTTCCCTCGATAGCCCCGATACTCAGCGGGTTCGGCCTGGTCACGGTGGTTGATCTGCTCGTAGCGCTGGCTGCGGTCCTACTGGTCATACCGGCCTCTCTCACCCTGTTCGATCCGCTGACTGTTCGGTCCGAGAGAGGCGAAAGCGCCGCCCCGGCCCCCCGGACCGGCGGGAGCCCAGGATGAGCGAGCCCGGAGATCTCCAGACGGAGAAGCGCGACGACCAGGGCGATCCCCAGCGCTCAGGCATCAAGCCACCTGCAGTCTGGTCGGTTCTCGTGGGGATCATCTTCTGCGCGGTGATCGTGGTCGCGGTAGTCAATTCCGTTTCCGGAAGCGACGGGGGAGTGCTGGGCAGCGGAGAGGATGCAGGTCTCGTATTGCCTGACTTCGCGGTTGCCGATGCCCGTGGGGAGCTGATCGGTGACGCGAATATCGACCAGACTGACTGCGCCTCGAGCCAGCGCCCTTGCCCCGCCGACTCCCGTCGTACCCCGGCCTGCGAGGTATCGGTCGACGGCGCGATCAGATCGTGTGATGTCTTCCGGCTACCCGCAGTGGTTTCCTTCTGGTTCACCCGAGGCGGCGAATGCGAGGATCAGCAGGACGTCTTCGAGACCGCCTACCGCCGCTTCTCCGGCAGGGCGAACTTCCTGGCAATCGATGTCCGTGATGACCGCGCCACGGTCCGGGAGTTGATCCGCGACCGGGGCTGGACGCACCCCGTCGGGTTGGACCCCGATGGCGCGCTGTCCAATCTGCTTCGGGTCGGGGGATGCCCGACGGTTCTCTTCGTCGAACCGGGCGGCCGTCTCTACGAGGTCGCGCTCGGCAACCAGACCCCTTCCAGCCTGGCTTCGCGAGTCGAGGATCTCATCCGAGCTTCGGCTGGCCCAGAGGCAAGCGGAGGAGGGCGATGAAGGTGACATTCCCTACCCGCATTACGATGCATCGCGTGTCCCGAGGCAGGTCAGATGCCCCGCAGTAGGTCCCGTCGCCCTCGCAGGGAGGATCGACCACCCGCTCCGTGGGGCACCTTCCCCTTGACCGAGGTAGTCGTATTCGTCGGGTTGGTGCTCTTGTTGGCGGGGTTCTTCGTGGCGCCACCGCGCGGCCCGATCATGATCGGCGCCGGGTTGGTCCTCTCTTCGGTCGCGGGCCTGGAGCTCGCCCTGCGTGAGCATCTGGCCGGCTATCGATCACACACCCTGATCCTCGCCGGCATGGGAGGGGTGATAACCCTGGCCGTGGGTTGGACGCTCCTGGCCTCGGTAATCGCGCCCGCGCTTCGGATAGTCCTCGCAGCGGTCGTCTTCGGGGTCGGAGCCTGGTACTTCTCCGGCTTGTTCGCGCGCCGATCGGGTGGCGCGCGGTTCAAGCTCTAGTCGGCGCCCCTCAGGCGCTTGGTGCGTTAAGAGCTGCCGTGAGAAGCGAGAGCTGACGCTCGGTCAGGGTGCCGATGCGCTTGTTCTCGGTCAGGTCGAGGCGCGAGAGGAGCTTCCGCGAACGCGTCCTGCCCCAACGCCGCTGACTGGCCAGCAACTCTGAGACCGTCATTCCCTCTGCCTCGGCTGGGTAGTCGTTGAGAACCTCTGCGACGGTCAACTCGCCTGCAGCGATTCGACGCTTCAGCGACGCCCTGGCCAGCCGTACCTCGTTTGCCTTGGCCAGCGCCCTCATGTGTTGAGAGTCAGAGTTGTTGCGACCTCTGCTTCCGTTCGCCTTGGCCTTTCGCTGCTTCGTCTTACTGGTCTTGCGGGTCTTGGCCTTGGTTGCGGTTGCGGCGGTCGTCATCTCTTCCTCCTGTCGAGGGTCTTGGGGTCGGCTTCAAATGTGGCTCGCGCTTCCCTATTCGACCTTGGCCGGGTCGCGTCGGTTGGGGGTCGGGCTGGAGCCCTTCCCGCTTGCCTTCTCTCCTCGAAGGCGCGCGGCTGCGGAAACATATCGCGCCAGCGGCCCGAGTTGGAGGCGGTCGAAACGAGTCGCCCGCTAAGAGCAACTTTTTCGGATTCTCAGACTCTGGGTAGGTCGGGGAAGTCGGCGATTACCCGCTCGACCGTCTCGAGAGCGCGGTCGAGATGCTCGGTCTCGTGGGTTGCCATGAGGCTGGTACGCAGCAGCGCTCCGCCAGGAGGAACCGCCGGGTGTATCGCCACGTTGGTGTAGACGCCGGCATCGAACAGGGCCTTCCACAGCAGGACCGCCTGCCAGTCCTCGCCCACGACCACCGGCACGACCGGTGTGGTGGCCTCGCTGCCGTCGGGGAGAGTTCCAGGCTCAACCACCTGGAGGCCGAGGTTCCGGAACCCGCTGCGCAGATATGAGGCGTTGGAGAGCAGCTTCTCGAACAGAGCCGGTCCTTCGTCCCGGATTATCCGCAGAGCTGCGAGAGCTGCTCCTGTCGCGGCGGGGACGGCCGAAGCGCTGAAGATGAACGAGCGCGAGGAGATCCGCATGTACTCGATCACCTCGGCGGATCCGGCGATGAATCCGCCGCAGGAGGCGAGGCTCTTGGAGAAGGTCCCCATCCGGAGATCGACGCTGTCTTCCATTCCGAACATCTCGCAGGCCCCTGCCCCGCGGGCTCCCAGGACTCCCACCCCATGAGCCTCGTCGACCATCAGGCGGACTCCGAACCGGCTACACAAGTCGACTATTCCAGGCAGGTCACAGACGTCGCCCTCCATCGAGAAGACTCCGTCGACCACCACCAAGACCCCACCTCCGTCCTCGACCGCCCGCTCGAGCATCCGCTCGAGCTTGTCCATCCGGTTGTGGCGGAATGGCCTGAGTTTCGCTCCCGAGAGCTTGCACCCGTCCAGGATCGATGCATGGTTGGCCGAATCGCAGATCACGGTGTCGCCCGGCTCGAGGATCGCGCTGATGGCTCCGAGGTTGGACTGGTAGCCGGTGCTGAAGACGATCGCGTCCTCGGTCTGCATCCACTCGGCGAGTTCGCGTTCGAGGTCGAGGTGCTGGGGTGTGGTTCCGTTCAGCAGCCTCGACCCGGTAACGCCGGTTCCGTACTGCTCGAGAGCGTCACGCGCAGCCTGCTTGACCCTGGAGTCCGCGGTCAGCCCGAGATAGTTGTTCGAGCCGAGCATGATGGTCTCGCGACCCTCCATCTCCACGACCGGCCCTGCTTCCGACTCGAGCAGTCGGAAGTACGGCAGCAGGTCATGCTGCTTGGCGGCTTCTAGTTGCTCGGCGCGTTCATGCCCACGTACCTTTTCGAATACGTCTACGGGCGGTGTCTGGGTTTGAGTCGTGTTTGCCATCCGTGAGAAGTGTAGGTTGACAAGGGTGGCGGATCCCTCGCAACTGCAGATTGTGCACGTTTCCGGCCGAAGGGATCTGGTCCGCTTCATCAAGCTCCCATACCGCCTGCACCGTGGCACGCCCTGGGTTCCGCCGTTGCTGATGGAGAGGCGTGAATTCCTCGATCGGGACAGGAACCCCTACTTCCAGCATGCGGAGGCCGAGTATCTCCTCGCACTGCGCGAGGGCGAGGTCGTAGGCCGGATAACCGTCCAGATCGACCATCGCTGGGACGAGTACCAGGGAGGCTCGGACGCCCAGTTCGGCTTCATCGACGCCGTCGACGATCCCGAGGTCTTCCAGGCACTGTTCAGCGCCGCCGAGGAGTGGGCTCGCTCGAAGGGGCGGAAGCGGATGATCGGGCCGATGGACTTCACCACCAACGACGAGTGCGGGCTCCTGATCGACGGTTACGACCTTCACCCGATGATCCTCGAGCCATGGCATCCGCCGTACTACCGCGACAGGATCGAGGCCCTCGGCTACGACAAGGCCATGGACCTCCAGATGTGGGACCTGCAGGTCGGGACACTCGCCGAGGGAGAGATGTTCACCCCGATGATCCACGCTGCTGCCGAGGAGATGGAGAAGCACCGCGTGACGGTGCGGAACATGCGTCGCCGCGAGCTCGACAAGGAGATAGCCCGATTCATGGAGGTCTACAACGCCGCCTGGGGTCGCAACTGGGGCTTCGTCCCGGTGACCGATGCCGAGGCCGAGTTCCAGGCCAAGAACCTGAAGCAAGTGTTGAGCGAGGACTGGGCGATGATCGCGGAACGCGATGGAGAGATCCTCGGGGCGGCGCTCACCCTGCCCGACATCAACCAGGTCCTGAAGAAGCTGAATGGCCGGCTTCTACCCTTCGGCTGGCTCAAGTTCCTGCTCGGCAGGAGGAAGATCGATCAGGTGAGGGTGTTCGCGCTGGGTGTCAAGCCCGAGTATCAGCACCTGGGGATAGCGGCGGCCTTCTACATCCGTCATCTCGAGACGGCAAAGAGCACGGGCGTAGGAGGCGGCGATCAGGGCTGGATCCTCGAGACCAACAAACCGATGAACAAGGCCATGGAGGGGATGGGGGGCAGCGTGGTCAAGCGCTACCGGCTGTTCGAGAAGGACCTCGATCCGGCATGAGCGATTCCGGTTGGACAACCGAGTTGCCGCTGGAGTCCTTCGCCAATCCGCCCTCACCGGTCCAACTCCCCGAGCGTTCCGCGGCTGACGGGATACTCTCCTGCGACGGTCGTCGGGTCAGGAGGTTCCTCCACGTCGACGGCGCTCCGGTCATGGTTACGGCCTGCCCCGCCCGGTCGGGTGACGGCGGCGCGATCAGGTTCACGGCGGAGGCCCTGGACCCCGACTCGGTCGACTACCGAGACGGCGACGGTCGTTCGAGTGGACGGCGGTGTGCGTCGGCAGGCGACCTTGCCACCGCGATCGGTCGGGTCCGCTTCTCGCTGGGAGTGGACGAAGATCTGACCGAGTTCTTCTCGACGAATCGAGACGACCGGCTGCTCGGTCCGGTGATCTCCCGCAGGCCGTGGGCGCGACCTCCAAGACGCCCCTGGCCATGGGAGTCCCTCGCTTGGGCGATCGTAGGGCAGGGGCTGGAGCCAGCCGAGGCAGCACGGATACAGCGCCGCGTCGTCCACCGTTGGGCCCCTCGCGTGCTTCCGGCAGGTTCCTCCGAGCCTCTCTTCGACTTCCCCTCATCGGAGACGATCGCCGATGCGGCCCCCGCGGAACTGGTCAGCAAAGGCTTGACGGAGGCACGCGCGATCGCGCTGGCCCGCTCGGCTCGTGAGATCGTCTCCGGACGGGTGGATCTCGACCGGCCTGAGACGCTCGACCGGTTGCTGCTGATCCGTGAGGTCGATGCAGCGACCATGGACTCGGTCGCGGCTGGGGGCAGGGGGGATATCGATGCGCTACCCGTTTCCGATCCGACCCTGGCGAAACTGGTGGGGCGCATCACCGGTCTCGGCCGTCGGGCCGACGCAGGCGAAGTGGAAGGACTCCTCGCCCCGTATGCACCATGGAGAGGTCTGGCAGCCGCATTCATCCTCGCCGGCTACTCGAAGGCCGTGGTCGAGGGCCCGCCGCTCAGAGCCGTCGCCTAGCGCGGTTCAGGCGCAGGAGGCAGGAATTCGCTCGTGATCGACTCCTCCACCGACGGGAGGTCGTCGATCAGTCCCTGCGCCTTCATCCAGGCCGCGAAGTTCGCCCACTCGTTCGGATTCATCCAGCCGAATGGAGCGTTCTCGGGAGCCTCGAGGAGGGGCAGCGTCGCCTCTACCTCCGCAGCGGTGAGGGACGGATCGAGTCCGTCACCGGCGGCGAGAATCGATCTGATTGCGAGATCCGGATTGTCGATCGCGAGTTCCGTTCCCTTCGCCAGGGCCGAGATGAAGAGAGCCAGCTCATCGGGGCGCTCTTCGATCGTCTCGTCCGAGGCAACCAGCACCAGCTCGTCGTAGGTCGGGACCCCGACCCGGTCTACGGGAAGGACGGTCGGGTCGTCACCCCGCTCGGTCAGCTGCACTCCCTCGATGTTGCGGAACCCACCGAGGATCGCATCGGCCTCACCACCGAGCAGTGCCGGCAGGAGTCCGTAGCCGACGTTCACCCTGTCGACCGATGCCGCAGGTACACCCGCAGCATCGAGGATCGTGTCCAGATAGTCATCTTGGTACGGGATGCCGGCGGTCGCCACGGTCTTGCCCGAGAGATCTACAGGGTCGACGATCCCGCTTTCCGGCAGCCAGATCAGGGAGGTCAGCGGCTCGTCCACGATCGCCGCTACAGCCTTCACCGGCAGGCCCTCTGAGCGCGCGGTCAGGACCTCGGGTTCGTAGGAGATGGCTAGATCGGCACGTCCCGCTGCCACCTGCTTGAGGGGCGCCGATGGATCCGAGGGGACTCGCAGATCCACCTCCAGTCCGGCCTCTTCGAAGTAGCCCCGCCGTTCCGCCACCACCAGGCCTGCGTGGTCCGGGTTGACGTAGAAGTCGAGCATCACGCTCAACGGAGCGCCTCGACCGCTGCCCGTCCTCTCCTCCTTCTCGCTGCAGGCTCCGAGCGCAGCGGCAGCCATACACAGGGAAACGGCCAGCAGTGCCCGAACCACACTCATCCGCCCGCCTCCCCCCGTTGCCAGAAGACCACCCTCCGCTCGATCGCCCCGACCGCCCAGAAGAGCACGATCGCGATTGCAGAAAGGACCACGATGGCAGCGAACATCCTGGCGGTGAGGAGCTGAGCCGAGGAGATCTGGATCAGATAACCCAGCCCCGCGTCCGAGCCCGACCACTCTGCGAACACGGCGCCGATCACCGAGACCGCCGCTGCGATCTTTGCTCCGCTGAAGAACGCCGGCAGGGCCGTAGGTACCTCTACCCAGGTCAATACCTGACCCCTGCTCGCACCGAGAGAGCGCACCAGACGGATCTGATCGGGGTCGGAGCGCCTCAACCCGTCCATGCAGTTGACGGTGATGGGGAAGAAGCAGACCAGCGCGATGATCGCGAGCTTCGGACCCAGACCGAAGCCGAACCAGACCACCAGGATCGGCGCGATGGCGATGATGGGAATCGTCTGCGATCCCACCAGCAGCGGATAGACGGCTCTCCTCGCCGCTTCGGAGCGGTGGATCAGGAGTGCCAGCGCCACACCGGCGATCACGGCGACGATGAACCCCGCGACCACTTCGACGATCGTCGTCACCGCCGCCGATCCGAGCAGAGAGCGATCCTGCCAGAGCGAGTCCGCTATCTCGCTCGGCGCAGGAACCAGGAAGGATTCGATCGAGAGGGCATCGGCTATCAGTCCCCAACTCGAAGCGAGCTGCCAGATCACCAACAGCCCGAGGCCGACACAGACCGGAGCGAGCCAGCGGGATCTCCGCTCTCGACTCACGCTACGGCCCTCTCGGCGCCCAACGCTTCGAGCGCTCTCTGCTTGGCCTGTACGAAGTCGGGTCTGCAGATCGCAGCCAGACGGTCTACGGCTCTCGGCGCGGGTGAGTCGATTTCGCACACCACCTGTCCCGGGCGGGCGCTCAGCACCAAGGTGCGGTCACAGAGATAGAGAGACTCCTCTACGTCGTGGGTCACCAACAGACAGGTCCTCGGGATCTCGTTCAGGATCGAGCCGAACCAGCTCTGCAGATCGGCGCGACTGATCGCGTCCAGCGCAGAGAAGGGTTCATCCAGACAGAGGACCGGGCGGTCGGCGATCAGGGTCCGGAGCAGCGCGACTCGTTGGCGCATCCCCCCGGACAGTTCCCCGGGCAGCGATCCCTCGAAGCCGCCGAGTCCGAAGCGCTCGAATGTCTCCGAGGCCAGTTGCCGCGAGCGCTCCTTGCCGAGGCCCGCAAACCTGGGGGCCAGCCCGGCATTGTCGATCGCCGAAAGCCAGGGGAGGAGGAGGTCTCTCTGCGGCATGAAGGCGCATGACTCGAGACGTCCCTCCGCGTCATCTCGATCGCCGACCCGCACGACTCCCTGGCTCTGCTCGAGCAGACCGCAGACCATCCTCAGCAGCGTCGACTTGCCACAACCGGAGGGACCGACGATTCCCACCACCTGGTCCGCTTCCACGACCAGATCCACTCCATCGAGGGCGCGGACCCCGGAGTAGTCGTGGGACACCCCGGCGATCGTGATTGCGGTCTTCTCGTTCGGTTTGGCTTCGGTCATCTTCCTTCGCGCGCGTTACCGCACAGGTTCCGAGGGTAAGCACCGACCGGATCCAGGACCCGCGGGTGCACTCTCAGTCCGCCGGATCGCGGACTCCCCTGATGGCTCGTTGCGCGAGTCTATCGTCTGGTGCTCGCGGGATCCGCGGCGATCAGGTTGACGAACGACTCGAGGTGTTTGGTCGTCCAGCACTCGAAGGCACCGTCGCACCGGTCCTCGTAGGCACGCATCACCGAGTCGCCGTAGTTCCAGTAGAGCTTCGGTTCCGGATTGAGCCAGTAGGTGTGACCCGCCCGCTCGGCCAACTTGCCGAACGCCTCCGCATGGGGATCTCTGCCGTTGGCTCTTGCGTCACCCAGCACGATCACGGTGGAACGTGGGCCGAGGTCGTCTCTGATCATCTCCTCGAACTCGAGCCAGACGCGGCCGTAGTCCGTGTAGCCGGAGATGTCGGCTACGCCGCCATGAGAGGTGATCTTCTCGGAGATCTTCCGGAAGTCGCGTTCCTGCTCGAAGATCTCTGTGATCTCGCTGATTCGCTCGATGAATACGAAGCTCCTCAACTTCCGGAACGAGTCGTGAAGCGCGTGGAGCACGGAGAGGAAGAACACACTCGAGGAACTGACCGAGGTGGACACATCGCAGCAGACGAAGATCTCCGGCCGGCGGGGGCGCCGATTCCGGTAGCGCAGATTCAGCGGCACACCGCCGGTCTCGAGTGAAGCCCTCATCGTCCTGCGGACATCTACCGTCTGACTCCGGCGCCTGCCTCTCTGTTCGTGTCCCAGGGTCGCGATTCGTCGTTTCAACTGGGTGACCGCCTTGTGTACGGCGGCCAGATCCTGGGTCGGACTTCCGGGTAGAGACCGGTCCAGCTCTGCCAACGGCTTCGCGGGAGGCAATTTTCCGGCGCGCTCGATCGAGTCGCGCTCCAACTCCCTGCGCAGATGCTTCTCGAACTTCCGCACGGCGTCGGGGTCGAGCCGCGCCGGATCGGTGCCTCCGGTGTTGAGCTCGAGTTCGCGTCGGATTCGCTGGACATCCACTCCGATGACTCCCGATCGCTCTCCCTGTGGCCCGAACGCAGCGATCGCAAGCTGCGCCAGATCGCTCATCTCGCCGTCACGCCCCTCGACTATCGCCTCTCGGATCGCATCCCGCAACTGATCGAGGTCGATCCGGTTCGACCCCTGGTGACGGTTCTGTTCGCCCTCGCCCAGATCCATCTCGAGAGCCCCCTGCTCGGTTGCCCGGAAGAAGTACCGGTCGAAGACGAGGTCGAACACCCGGCGGTCCTCCTGGGACTTCGCGACGGTGGCCGCCAGGGCTTCCCTGAAGTCTTCCTTGTCGGTCCAGTCGATCTGGTCGATCGCGCTGAACGAGTCGAGGATCTCCGAGGTACCGATCGCAACTCCTTCGGCCCGGAGATCTTCGAAGAAACTCAGCAGCCCCGGTGCGAGGCTCGACGCCATGACCTCAGCCCGTCTGGCCGTTCGTCTCGGGTCCGGACAGCTTCACCGCCACCCGCTCAGCGATCAAATCGATATCGGTCCGGTGTTTGACGATGATGCTGAGTGACTGCTCCAGGGTCTCCCGGTCGATGTCGTCGGCGCCGATCAGCAGCAAGGTCCTCGCCCAGTCGATCGACTCCGAGAGGGAGGGAGGCTTCTTCAGGTCGAGCTCGCGGATCTCCTGGATCACGTCGACCATCTTGCCGGCGAGCTTCGGATCGAGATCCGGCACGTGGAGACGCACTATCTCCAGCTCCCGCTCGCGACTCGGATAGTCGATCCAGAGGTAGAGGCAACGCCGCTTCAGCGCCTCGGTCAACTCGCGCGAGTCGTTCGAGGTCAGGAACACGAGTGGTTGGGTGGTGGCCTCCACCGGTCCGAGCTCCGGGATCGAGATCTGGAACTCCGAGAGCACCTCCAGCAGCATCGCCTCGAACTCCTGATCGGTCTTGTCGATCTCGTCGATCAGCAGCACCACTGGCTCCCCTGAGGCGATGGCGGTCAGGAGCGGGCGCTCGAGCAGGAAGCCCTCTCCGAAGATCTCGTTTTCGGCGCTCTCACCCGCGCCTTCATCCGCTGCCGCTCGGGCCTGGATGTGGAGGAGCTGCTTACGGTAGTTCCACTCGTAGAGGGCCTTGGCTTCGTCGAGCCCCTCGTAACACTGCAGCCGCACCAGCGGTCGTCCCGTGGCCCTGGCGACCGCCTTGGCCAGTTCCGTCTTGCCGACCCCGGCTGGCCCTTCGACCAGCACGGGCTTATCGAGACGCTCAGCGAGGAACGAGACCAGTGCAGCCGACTCATCGGCCAGGTAGCCGGCCTCGGCGAGTCGTTTGCGTTCGTCCTCTACAGAGGACGGCGCAGGCCTGTCGGTTTTCGCGCCCATCTGTGGAGATTGTAGGCCTCGGCGTCGAAGCCACCTGCAGCGGGTGACCCCGCGAAGCGCTGCGTGGCCGATAATCGAACCGTGCATGCAATAGCTGAATTCGCCCTCGCCCTGCCTCAGACCATCAGTCCCTACCTCTACCTGATGCTCGCCGGCTTCGTGGTCGGGATACTCGGCCACCTGTTCAAGCTCAAGATCCTGATCGGCAGTGGAATCCTGATGATCGCGCTTGCGACTCTCCTCTTGCCCATGGCACTCGTCTTGAGCGAGGATCAACCCGACCGAGGCCCGGGCATCTACGCTCCCGGGACCAAGTGAACAGCCCGGCCTCGTGAACAGACTCCACCAACTCGATCTCTCCAAGACCCTCAAGGCCGATGAGGAGCGGAACCGTCTCGAGGTCGCGTGGTCACGGTTGAGCGAGCTCCGGCTCTCCCTCGGAGGCCAGCGGCCTCTCGCGGATCCGCGCTCCTCCACCCATCAGGGACTGGGTCCTCCGGTTTGTGTGGTCTTCGAGGGCTGGGACGCGGCCGGTAAGGGCGGAGCGATCAAGCGTCTAGTCCAGCCGCTCGATCCCCGGCACGTCAAGGTCTCCCAGTTCGCCGCTCCGACCCATGACGAGCTGCGGCACCACTTCCTCTGGCGCTTCTGGCCCCACATACCGGGATGGGGAGGGATGAGTGTGCTCGACCGATCCTGGTACGGGAGGGTCCTGGTCGAGAGGGTGGAGGGGTTCGCAAGCGAGGAGGAGGTCGAGCGAGCCTACGGAGAGATCAACTCGTTCGAGGAATCACTCGCTCAGGAGGGGATGATCCTGATCAAGTTCTGGCTCGAGATCTCCGATGCCGAGCAACTGAAGAGATTCGAACGCCGGGACAAGGATCCACTCAAGTCGTGGAAGCTCACCGATGAGGACTGGCGCAACCGCGAGAAGCGACCCGCGTACGAGTCTGCGGTAGAGGAGATGCTCGAGAGAACGGATCGTCCGCCGGCCGCCGCCTGGCACTTGATCGAAGCGAACTCGAAGCGCTACGCAAGGGTGAAGGTGCTCGAGACCGTGATCGCCGAGATTGAGGACGGGATGGGTCGTTACGGTATCGACCCACCACCAGCTGTCGAGGTGAATCCATGACTGCCAGGAAGAAGACATCCAAGAGAAAAGCCTCCAGGGGAAGAGCCCCGAGAGGATCGGGAGCCCCGGAGGTCAACCTGTCCTTCTTCGCCTCGGCTCATGGTTGGCCCTACCTGCTCGTGCCCTTCATCGTCATCGCGATCGTCCTGGAGCTAAACCACGCCGCTCCCGCGCTGGTCTTCGCGGCGTCCGCTCTCGGGGTCATCCCCACCGCCGCTCTGATGGGTCGGGCTACCGAGGAGCTGGCCGCCAAGTCCGGCCCGGGACTCGGAGGTCTGCTCAACGTCACCTTCGGGAACGCCCCCGAGTTGATCATCGCCCTGTTCGCGCTCGCGGCCGGACTGCACGAGGTGGTCAAGGCTTCGCTGATCGGCTCGATCCTCGGCAACGTCCTCTTGGTGATGGGGGCTTCGATGCTGTTCGGTGGCCTCAAGAAGGGGCAGTCCGTGCAGAGGTTCGACCGAACTGCTGCGAGTGCACAGTCGCTGATGCTGCTCCTCGCACTCGCCGCGCTGGTCATGCCTGCGGTCTACGAACTCGTCGACGGGCAGGGGTTGCCTGCGATCGGCCCGGATCGCATCCGGTACGACTCCACGGTGGAGGGCCTCTCGCTGGTGGTAGCGGTAGTCCTGATCGTCACCTACGTAGCCGGACTCTTGTTCAGCCTCAAGACCCACAAGGATCTCTTCAACCCCCACAGCGACGACGCTGGTCACGACAGTTGGGGCTGGTCGGTAAGGCAGTCGGTCATCGCCCTCGCCGTTGCGGGTATCGCGGTCGGCGGAATGTCGGAGATCCTCGTCGGGTCGATCAGCGAGGCCTCTGAGGCGATCGGGATCAGTGAGTTCTTCGTTGGCGTGATCATCGTCGCGATCGTCGGAAACGCAGCCGAGCACTGGGTGGCAGTGCTGTTCGCCATCAAGAACAAGATGGACCTCTCGGTGAACATCTCGATCGGTTCGAGCGCTCAGATCGCGCTCTTCGTCGCGCCCGTCCTGGTTATCTGCTCGTTCTTCATCGGACCCTTCCCGATGCCACTGGTGTTCAACGGCTTCGAGATTGCGGCTGCCATCCTCGCCATCCTCGCCGCCTTCCAGGTGACCAGCGAGGGAGAATCGAACTGGTTCGAGGGCGCTCAGCTGTTGGCTCTCTACGTCGTACTGGCCGCGGTCTTCTTCGTCGCCTGACCCGGCAGCCCTCCGGCCCCGACGGGTAGGATGGCTCTAGATGGAAGTCTTCCTGCTCCTCGTAAGTTTCGCGATCATCCTCACCGGCGCGTTGCTCTTCACCAACGCGATCGAGTGGATGGGCCACCGCCTCTCGCTCGGCGAGGGTGCTGTCGGCAGCCTGCTGGCAGCGGTCGGAACGGCGCTGCCAGAGACCTTGATCGCAATCGTGGCTCTGCTCGGGGGCAGCAAGAAGGAGGACGTGGCAATCGGAGCCATTGTCGGTGCGCCATTCATGCTCGCGACCATCGCGATGATGCTGGTCGGTGTCTCGGCACTCGCCTATCGCCATCGACGTAAGACGGGCACCACGCTCGACGCTCACGCTCCCACCCTTGAGCGTGATCTCGTTTTCTTCATCATCTTCTTCGCGCTCGCTCTCCCGTTCGGATTCGGCGCTCCGCAGGAGATCAGGATCGCTCTCGGGATCGTCTTCTTCCTCGGCTACGCCTACTACGTCAGGAGGACCCTCAGGGGCGGGGGCACCGTACAGGAGGAGGAGACCCTCAATCCGCTGATCATGGACCGGATCCCCACCAGGCCGGAGCCACCGATGTGGCTGATCGTGGTCCAGAGCCTGCTCGGACTCGGTGCGATGGTGGGGGGCGCGCATCTCTTCGTCGACGAACTGATCAAGGTCGCGGAATCCTTCGGGGTCGAGGCGCTGGTCCTGGCGCTGATCCTCGCCCCGCTCGCTACCGAACTGCCTGAGAAGGTCAACAGCTTCTTCTGGATCAGGGAGAACAAGGACTCGCTCGCGCTCGGGAACATCACCGGCGCCATGGTGTTCCAGTCGACTATCCCGGTGGGCATAGGTTTGATGTTCACCGGCTGGGATCTCTCCGGCTACGCCGCGCTCTCGATCGTCCTCGGACTGATCGGAGGTGCGATCGCCTGGATCGCCCTGCACCGGCTCGACCGATTCAACGGCTGGGCGGTTGCGGGCTGGGGCTTGCTCTACGCGACCTTCTTCGTGGTGGTCGCCCTCTAGCGGTTCAGGAGGTCTCGGCGACCAGCTTCAGTATGTCCTCGGCGTGGGTTTTCGGCGAGGCCTTCTCGATCACGTGCGCGATCTTGCCCTTCGAGTCGATTACATAGGTGGCGCGTTGAACGCCCCAGTACTTCTTCCCGTACATGCTCTTCTCGACCCAGACGCCGTACTTCTCGGCCACCTTGTGGTCCTCGTCGGCGAGCAGGGTGAAGTCGAGTGAGTGTTTCGAGTCGAACTTCGCTACCGCCTCGACCGGATCGGGGCTGACTCCGAGGACCGTCACGCCGGCCTTCTTCAACTCGGCGCGATGATCCCGGATACCGCAGGCTTGAACCGTGCAACCAGGGGTGTCGGCGCGCGGGTAGAAGTAGAGGACCACCGGCCCGCCGCGAAGCGACTTGAGTGCAACCTTCTCGCCGCTCTGGTCGGGGAGCGTGAACAGCGGTGCGGACTTGCCGGCTTCGAGCAGCGCCATCAGTCCTCGCGACCCGGGTCCTGACCCGTCTCTCCCTCGTCCGACTCGCCGTCGTCCTGCTCGAGCGCCGTCTCGGACAGCGAACCATCGTTTCCGGCGTGGTAGTGGGTCTGGAATTCCTCCAACAGCCGGTCGCGCTCGTCCTCGTCGACCGCGCTCTCCTCGGAAACCTTCACCCAGTCAGCGCCCTCGTAAGACTCCATGTTGAAGATCTCCTGGTCGATCGAGGTCGAGTCGTCGACGATCACCACCACCTCGGTCTGAGGGTTGAAGTAGGTACCCGGTTGGACCAGCATCTGCTCCAGTTCGACAGCCTGCTCCGCCGCCAAGCCCTCTGCGTCGGCGCCCTCGTCCTCATCATCGTCGTCGAAGGCGAGTCCGCCCTCGTCGAGATCGTCCTCGAGGTCTTCCACTGGCTCGAACTCTCCACCGATGTCCATCTCGTCGCTCACTGCCGGAACTGTATATCGCCTGCGCCCGTCTTGGCGGGGAGCCGGATCGCTGATGGGGAGGCTTCAGCGACGCACAGGGTTCAGGAATCGATCGCACGGAGTCTGCGCGAGATCTCCTCGTCGACATCCAGCGGTTCCTCGCCCCGACGGACCCGCCGCTCGTTGTTGGCGATCACCACCTGCCGGATCTCCTCTCTGAGTTCGGGGTCTTCCGAGTGCACCGCGTTCATCAGTCGCTCGACCTCGGCATCCACGTCCACCGGATCCTCGCCACGTCTCTCCTTACGGAAGTTCGCCGCCTCGACCATCTGCCTCACCTCGTCTCGGGCGACCGCCGAGCCGCCTTCGTCGGCCTTGCCCGGATCCTCGCGGTCGATCGAGAGAGGACCGCCCCCGATCCCTTTGTAAGCGCCCTTCGAACCGATCGCGAAGATCGCACCTGCCAGCGGCAGGGCGATCACCACTACGACGATCAGCACCAGCATCAGCGTGGAGGACTCGACTGCAAGGGGTGGACTCACGCTATTGAGCCTATTGGGGGTGGTTCAGGCACGCTTTCATTCCAATGTCCCGGTTCGGCCTTCCAATCCGCTAGGCTTCCGATTATTGACTCGCGAGTCAATATCTTCGTCAGTCAAAGCCTTTGACAGGAATTGAGGGCTCCCCAACGGAGCCGGAAATGGAGAAGAAGACATGGTTGATTTCACTCTCACAGACGAGCAGAGGGCGATCAAGGAGATGGCGCACGACTTCGCGGAGAAGGAGATGCGTCCGGTTGCGGCGGAGCTCGACAAGGACGGCGGTTGGCCCCAGGAGGTCCTCGAGAAGTCCCACGAGGTCGGCATCCTGACCACGCACGTCCCGGCCGAGTACGGCGGCCCCGGGATGAGCTACTTCGACGGAGTGCTGATCGAGGAAGAGCTCGGTTGGGGATGCTCCGGGATCGGCACCTCGATCGCGGCCAACGGCCTCGCATCGGCCCCCGTGGCCATCGGCGGCAGCGAGGAACTGCAGAAGCAGTTCTTCGGTGAGCTCGTCGAGAGCCCCAAGCTCGCTTCCTTCTGCCTCACCGAGCCAGACGCCGGTTCAGACGTCTCGGGGATGAAGACCACCGCGACCAAGAAGGGTGACAAGTACGTCATCAACGGGTCCAAGTGCTTCATCACCAACGGTGGTTACGCCGACTACTTCACGGTCTATGCCAAGACCGACAAGGACGCCGGCCACCGCGGTATCTCGGCCTTCCTGGTACCGAAGGACGACACGGTCGTGGTCGACAAGAAGGAAGACAAGATGGGCCAGCGGGCATCCAACACCGCGACCATCACCTTCAACGAGACCGAGATCCCCGAGGGCAACCTCCTCGGAGAGGAGAATCACGGCTTCAAGCTCGCCATGATGACCCTCGACCGGACCCGTCCGGGAGTGGCGGCGATGGCCGTCGGGATCGCACGTGCTGCGTTCGAGCACGCCTCCGAGTACTCCAAGGAGCGCGTTCAGTTCGGCATGCCGATCGCGATGAACCAGGGTGTCTCCTTCCTGATCGCCGACATGGCGACCAAGATCGAGGCCGCCCGTCTGCTGGTCTGGAAGTCGGCAGTGATGCTCGATCAGGGTCAGCGCAACACGCTGATCTGCTCTCACGCCAAGCGTTTCGCGGCGGATACCTGCATGGAGGTCACGACCGACGCCGTCCAGGTATTCGGTGGCTACGGCTACATCAAGGAGTACCCGGTAGAGAAGCTGATGCGCGACGCGAAGCTCATGCAGCTCTACGAAGGAACCTCCCAGATCCAGCGTCTGGTGATCGCCAAGGAGGTACTGATGGGACGCGGCGCCGACGAGGCTACGTCCTCGAACGGTTCCGCTCCCGAGAAGGAGCCCGCCACCGCCTGACCAGGCTGTCTGGCGGTACGTGTTTCAGGCCCGGTCGCGCTTCGAGCGCGGCCGGGCCTTTTCTTTGCTCGATTCAGTCACTTACCGCTCTGGCAGGTGGCGGTTTGAGGGTCGCCGATGAGAGCCTCCCCGAGGCAACGAACCCGAGCTTCTCGTAGAGATGCTGGGGCCAATCAACGGCATCTGCGCACACGTAGAGCAGTTCGTCACCTCGCTGCCTGGATGCTGCGATCGCGGCGATGATCGCCGCCGAGGCGAGCCCTCTGCCTCGCGATCGAGCCATCGTCCCGACATTCTCGACCTGACCTATGCCACCGGGGTGCAACAGCAGCTGGCAGAACCCGTCGGGAGGTTCACCGGCCGCGAACCAGAGGCCTGCGAGGCCTTCCTGCATTGCATCTTCGGAGCGCAGGAGCTGCCGCATCGACTCGGTGGTGTGGTGCGCACCCGCGGCCTCGGTTGCGAGCTCCTCGCGTCCCTCGAGGATCTGATCACCGGTCACTTCGTGACCTTCGATCGCGCGTCTGCGGTCAGACTCACCCAGATGCGGCATGTAGACCTCGGCTGAGGGTTCCCACCGGGCGTCGAGGGCCTTCAGCCCCGCCACCAACTCCTCACCCGCCCGGGCGTCGGTGTGGGCGATGTGGACCTGGCGGTGCTCCAGGCCCCGAGAGCCGAGTATCTCGTCCCCGAGTTCGATCACCCTTTCGGCGTCGGCCGACGGATCGCATATCGCCAGGAAGTTCGCGCTCCAGATGAGGGGGATCCCGGGATCGATGGCCGCCCAGCCGAAGTCGTGTTCGATCACCTCCGGAGACAGTTTCCTGATCGCGTCGAACTCGACCTCGACGATCCGTTTGAAGACTCCATCGTTGGTGTTGCCGTCTGCCTGCATCCGCGCAAGGCTAGTCGCTAGCCTCCGCTTCCGATGTTCGTTTCCAAGGCAGCAGTTATCGGTGGCGGCACGATGGGCGGCGAGATTGCCCAGGTGATCGCTGCGGCGGATATCCCGGTGGTGGTCAAAGACGTCGATCAGCAGTTCGTCGACCACGCGATCGAGAAGGCCCGCGAGGTCACCTCCGGTCAGTTGGGCCGCCTCGTGAAGAAGGAGAAGATCTCCCAGGAACAGGCCGATGAGCGTCTCGCCGAGGTCATGGGTCGTATAACCGGCACCGTCACCTACGAAGAGTTGGGCGATGTCGACTTCGTGATCGAGGCTGTACCGGAGAAGATGGAGATCAAGAAGCAGGTCTTCGCCGAGCTCGACGCCGCCACTCCCGGTCACGCGATCCTCGCCTCCAACACGTCATCTCTGTCGATCTCCGAGATGGCAACGGCGACGCTTCGTCCGGACAAGGTCGTCGGATTCCACTTCTTCTATCCAGCATCGGTCCTTCCGCTCGTGGAGGTGATCTCCGGCGCCGAGACCGATCCCGACACGGTCGCCGCTGCCTACAACTTCGCCCAGACCATCCGTAAGCAGCCGATCACCTGCACCGAGGTGCCGGGGTTCGTGGTCAACCGGATCCTGATGTCGGCCGTGGGCGAGGTCTGGCGAGCGCAGGAGCAGGGCGGCCTCTCGGCCAAGGCGGTGGACGAGGCGATCACCGCCCAGAACGCGGCACCCATGGGCCCCTTCTTCCTCTGCGATCTGCTCGGCCTGGATACGGTCTCCCACGTAGCCGAGCACCTCGAGAAGTCCTACGGGGAGAGCTTCTACGTCCATCAGGGCATGCGGCAACTGGTCTCGGACGGCAAGCTCGGCGCGAAGACCGGTGGTGAGGGTTTCTACGCCAACGGTGAGGCCCAGATCCCGGGCGAGGTCGAGCCCGACGCAGCGGAGATCGCCGAGTTGATGGGCCTGAAGGCGCTGGTCGAGGCGTGTCTCCTGCTTGAGGAAGGCGTGGCTTCCGCTCGTGATATCGATGTCGGGATGATGGCCGGGGCCGGCTTCGACCCCCGCCGCAATCTCTTTCCTCCGTTCTGGAAGGCCGACATGCTCGGTCTCGATGAGGTGCTGACGAAGCTGGAGGCCGCCGAAGCCGGGCACGGTGCCCGATTCGCTCCGCCGAGGATCCTCCGTCGCCTCGTTTCCCAGGGACGCCTCGGGATGAAGTCCGGCCAGGGCTTCTATGCCTACCCTCAACCCGACGAGGGTGATCAGACAGAGACCGTCAAGCTCGAGACCCGCGGCAAGGTCGCGATCGCCTGGCTGATGAATCCGCCGATGAACGCGATCTCCCCACAGGTGATCGGGGATCTCGCCGAAGTCTGGAAGAGGGTCGAGGCTTCGCAGGAGATCCGGGCGATGGTGCTCGCATCTTCGATCCCGCTGGTCTACTCGGCTGGCGCCGACATCAAGGCCTTCACCGAGATGGATGAGACGACCGGCGCAGAGTTGATCTCCAAAGCCCACGGCCTGCTCCGGGAGTTCGGGTTGTCCAGCGTGGCCACGGTAGCCGCGGTCAACGGCCTCGCTTTCGGGGGCGGCTGCGAGATCGCAATGGCTTGCGATTTCCGGATCGCCGCTCGCTCGGCGGTCTTCGGTCAGCCTGAGATCAAGCTGGGGATCATTCCTGGCTTCGGCGGAACCCAACGACTGCCTCGGCTGGTCGGAAACTCGAAGGCCCTGGAGATGAATCTGATCGGCGATGCGATCCTCAGCGATCAGGCGGGGGCGTTGGGCCTGGCCAACCGGGTCGTCCCCGATCACGAACTCTTCGAGACCGCTCTCTCTTGGGCGACCCGACTGGCCGGCCAGGCCCCTCTTGCGCTCGAGCAGATCAAGCGCGTATCGGCCGCAGGCGATCTCGATCAGGGGATCGAGGATGAGAAGGCCGGCTTCGCCGCCGCGTTCCTCTCAGCCGATGCAGGAGAAGGTATCTCTGCCTTCCTCGCCAAGCGCACGCCTTCCTGGCGCGGCGAGTGAATCTGGCCACTTTCCGACCGTGAGCGACGAGGCTCGCAAGCTCGGTCGGCTGATCGCCGACTCCGATTCGGTCGTGGTGCTGACCGGCGCCGGGATATCGGTTCCTTCGGGCATCCCGGACTTCCGGACTCCGGGAACCGGAATCTGGGAGAAGGTGAACCCGATGGAGGTGGCTCACATCGACTCCTTCCGACGCGACCCGGCGCTCTTCTGGTCGTTCTACCGCGAGCGCCTCAATGCTCTCTCCGACATCGCCCCCAACCGCGCGCATGAGGTGTTGGTCGAGATGGAGCGCGACGGGCTCATCCGCGCCGTGATCACCCAGAACATCGACACCCTGCACGAGCGCGCGGGCCAGCAGGAAGTGATCGAGGTCCACGGCTCGATTCGAACCTCGAGTTGCTCGGCCTGCGGCGCGAAGGTGTTGCTCCAGGACCTCGAGGATCGTTTCGACGAGCAGGGTGTGGCGAGTTGCCCTCTCTGCCTCAGCGCGCTTCGCCCCGACGTGGTCCTCTTCGGTGAGATGCTCCCTCCGGACGAGATGCTCCACGCCACCCAGTTGGCGGCGGCGGCGGACCTGCTCGTCTGCGTCGGCTCCTCGCTCGAGGTCCACCCGGTGGCCGGCCTCCCCGAGATCACCCTCGCTGCCGGCGGCAAGGTCGGGATCGTGACCCAGGGACCGACGCCCTACGACGAGGTCGCCGAGGTCGTCTGCTCAGGAGATGTGGTGGCCGAACTCGAGGCCGCGCTCGCTGCAGCCGAAACCTGATCGGCTGATCCCCCTATTCCCCTGATCGGGATCTGGCCGAGAGAGGGGTCAGTCTGCGGTGTCGCGACGCCCGCGTGACTTCTTGGGCTTCGACTTGGCCTTCGCCTTGGCGGCCGAGGTGATCTTGGGGTTGTCGATCTCGGCTATCCGCTGGATCAGCCTTTCCCACTGTTCGGGCTTCAGGACCTGGGCGAGCCGGGCCAGTTGCGCATCGTTGGTGTAAGGCGGCGAGAAACCGAGGTGGATGTGATCAGCGTGGTCGGCCATCGCGAAGGTCGCTCCGCCGAGGGACATCAGCGTGATGATCTGGTCGGCCGCCATCGTCCCCTGCAGCTTCATCAGGTCGCGCACCACCATCTCGGTCAGCGATCCACGTCCCTGGTTCCCGAGGATCGACACCCCGTTGATCGCAGCGATGTCCACCGCGTTGCCGGATGAGTGGGCACTGACGTTGCCAGAGCTCGTGTAGTAGCTGTGACCGCACTTGAGCGAGGTGATGGTGAGTCGGTAGCCGCGCTCCGAGAGGTAGGCGAGAGACGCCAGCACGCGCCGGTTGATCTGGCCGGAGCGGATGTCCAGCTCGCCGCACTCGTAGATGTCCAGCTTCGGATCCGCCAGTACCTTGCGCTCGAGCATCGGCTTGCTCATCAGCAGGATCTGTCCGATCGATGCGCCGTTGCCGAAAGGCGTTTTACCGGTGGCCCGGTAGATCGCGGTCGACTCGAGCAGCTTCCAGCCGTCGAGGATCGGCTTCGGATCGATATTCGGCGCGCCACGTCCTGCTGGCTTGATCGAGAAGTGGATGTGCGGGGCCGCAGACTCCCCGATCCGGCCGAGTACCGTGCCGCCGGTTACCTGTGAGCCGACCTCGAGCGGACGCATCTCCATCGTGCGTCGGTCGAATCGGAGGATCGTCCCGAAGTAGTCCCGGAGCGCCGACTCGGAGACACCTGCAGCTGCAGCAGCTGTGGTCTGGCCGCTGCCGAGCAGCTCCTCGGCCGCCTGGGTCGCCTCCTCGGTCGAGAGTTGTCTCTCGATCTCGGCCTTCTCTTCGCGGCCGGTGTCCTGCAGCTCGGTACCGGGCGGCACTGCTTCCTCGCTGGAGTTGTCCCCTGCGCTCGCTGCCCGCTTGGGCCTCGGATCAGCCTCCGGGTCCGCCTCGTCGCTTCCTCTCTTGCCGAAGCGCTCTCTGGGTGCGGGGTAAGTGGCCTCGACCGAACCCAGGTCCGCGTAGGTGTAGCGGTTGCCGTAGGCATCCTGCAGGACGATGTAGTTGCCGAGTTTCTTGCTCTTGCCGATCTCGCGGATCACACCGTCGTTGACCGCGACGACGGGAGCGTCAACCCTCGAGTAGACGTTGATACCTCTGCGGGTCGGGGAACTGGAGACCACGTCGGCGGCATTGCCGGGCTCGACTCGGTTGGTCTTCGAACGGCGGAGGGCATCGCGCTCCGAGATGTCGTCGGCGTAGCGCGAGTTGGCGGCTACCGGGAAGTGCGCTCCCTCGGTCAGGCCGGTCAGTGATCCGATCAGGTCGTCGGGGAGCTTCGCGTACTGGTTGGCGTAGAGGATGACCTCGTCCACGTACCAGTCGGCGTGGTTGTAGGCGAAGATCGCTCCGCGGAGATCGTCCTCGGCTCCCGCCGCTTTGAGGTACCTGCCCGCCGCGCAGATCGCGTCGACCGGGTTGTAGGGGTCCTTCTTGCCGTCTTCGTTTGCATCGACTCCGTAGGCCTCCCAGGTCGGGGGCATGAACTGCATCCAGCCGGTTGCTCCTGCCGAGGAGACGTTCAGGTTGGTGCCGAATCCGGTCTCGATCTTGTTGATCGAGGCGAGGATCTGCCACGGCACCCCGTACTCGGTTCCGCAGGCCTGGTAGATCGGCAGCAGGAACGGCGGTATCTCGAACTGGTCGATCACGATGTTCGGGACACCGATAGGCGCTGCCCCGTAGGGCGCGATGGTCAGGGTCGGATCGCGACGGGAGGGCGCGCCGTCGGCTCCGCGCGGCGCCCGACCCTCGATCTTGTCGAGTTCCGCCTTGGCGATTTCCTCGCCCTTGTCGGACTTCGGTCCCAGCTGGTCGAAGATGCCTCCGCTCGGGCCGTTCGCAGGACCCTGAGAAGGCTTGCCGGCGTTTGGCTTGGCGCCTGGCTTCTGAGGCTTGCGCTTGCCCTCGAGGTTGTCCAGCGCGTCCTTGCAGTCGGGATCTTCGAGATCGAACAGCTCGTCGCGGTCGTTGTCGATCAGGTCGGCGCACTGGGGCAGAGCTCCGGCTGGAGCCTCGACGGAAACGCCCGTGTCGGTGAACTCGCCCGAGCTGGCGGTACCCACCGCGACCACGGCGAATACGGCGCCGATCGCTGCGACCAGTTGGATTTTCCGACTCACCTTCACCGCTCGTTCAGACTCTCTTCCCTGTTTTCGCGTTCAAAGTGATCCCGATTGCTCTGTGCGTGCCCGCTCTCCTCACAGGACGCTCTCGGGGAGTATATGCCTGCGGGAGATTGGCAACGCCGCCGGCCTTGCGGGTTAACCGCGCGTGAACGAAGCGGGTCCGTTTCTTTCGGCCTCGGGTAGCGCATCGCGCTAAGGTCCCGCATGCAAGTGACTCCTGAACAGAGCGACAACCTGAAGGACCGGATCTCCTCGCGTGGGGAGGAAGCCTTGGGCGAGGTAGCCCAGGCCCTGCTCGAGAACCCGGTCTTCAGCCAGATCCTCCAGTCGGCGTTCGGCGCCCGCGAGGCAGCCGGTCAAGTCACCGCGCAGGCGATGCGCAACGTCGGTTTCGCCACCCAGGCCGACCTCGAGCGCCTCGAGCGTAGGGTGAGGGGTATCTCCGATCGGCTCGAGGCCGTCGAGGATCGGTTGGATGCCTTGGGCAAGTCGTCTGCCAAGGTCAAGGCCAGCACCTCTGCGACCAAGGCGAAGGCGACCAAGGCGAAGTCGGCAAAGCCCAAGTCTTCCTGACCGAGTCGAGCCGTCGCAACGCGCCAACCTCTGAACCTCTACCTCTAGTCGAGGTTCAGGTCACGGATCACCTACCTGCCGCGATGACCTCCGTGACCGCTTTGCCGATCGGGATCGATTCGGCCATCACCTGATCGTCGTCCAGCGCCGTCACTCCGTCGGCCGATTCGACCACCAGGTCGACACAGCCGATCGCTATCCCGACCCGTTGCCCCACTGCCACCAGAGCAGCGATCTGGAGATCGGCTGCCGACGCTTCCGAACCGGCAATCGCGTCGGTTGCGTTCGTGACCGGTCCTCCCGGGGTGAGCGGATCCTCTCCGGCGATCGTCGCTGGCGTTCCCACCCCGGATCCGATCAGCGCGGCGGTCAGCTCCCGGTCGGGCTCGAGGAGCTCCCCGGCTCCGCCGGCAGAGAGCCCCGCGCTGACTCCGTCCAGGGCGAGGACCCGCTCGGCGATCAGCACCTGCCCGACTTCGGGAGCGTCACTGCCAGGGCCATCCCCAACAGCAACACCCTCTCGAGGTGGCTGGAGCGCCCGACAGGTTCCGATCCGAACTGCTCGCTCGACCCCGAGTCCGGCCAACTCGGCGAGCACCACGGCTCCGCTCGCGGCACCGATCCCGGTGCTCTGGATGGTCAGGCCGTCGCCGTTCGGCGTCCGGCCGGTGTAGCCCCAGAGGCCTCTCGCATGATTCGACATCAGTGGCTCGACCAGTAACTCCTGAGCGAGCGTCAGGGCTCTGGCCGGATCCCCGGGGAGCAAGGCATCGGACTCCATCGGGGCTTTCGGGTTCGGACGAAGGTGCTTCCTCCCCGTTGTGTCCTCGTTGCTTCCCGAAGTCAAGATTCGCCGATTCTAGGCAGCCTTGGACGTCACCACTTTCGGTAGACTCGCAGGGCATAAGGGAGTTGGTTTTTTGTTTTCGGATCACCGCAACGTTCAGCATCCGCGGTGGTTAGACCACATAAGGGATCGCGCAGCGGCTCGAGTCGCTGCCGGAGAGAAAGGGAGAGGAATCCACATGACAACCATCGCTACCCCCAGCAGGTCGATCACGGGAAGTACGGGGAGGCTTCTGATCTTGGGCATCGCCGCAGCGGCTTTGTTCGGATTCGTCGCCTCCGATGTTGCGTCGGCCAAGACGATCACCGTCTGTAAGCCCGGCTGCAAGGTCAGGACGATCACTGCCGCCGTCAAGCAGGCACGCAAGGGCGACACCATCAAGGTCAAGCCGGGCGTCTATCCCGAGAGCGTCTTCATCAAGGGCTCTCGCTACGACAACCTGAAGATCTTCGGCACCACCGCCAACAGGAAGAAGATGCCGTTGCTGACCGGTACCCGTGCACGCCCGCAGACCGACTTCGGCATCCTCGCTCAGGGGGTCGACGGTTTCCAGCTCAAGAACCTCCGCGGAGCCAACTACACCGGCACCGCGTTCTTCGTTCGGGGTGACTATGGCGACTCGGGCCCCGCAGAGCCGTGCAAGGGCTACAAGTTCAGCAACCTCGTCGCCTACAACAACGTCAAGTACGGCCTCTATGCGCGCAACTGCATCGGCGGTCAGATGACCCGTTCCGAGGCCTACATCAACGGTGACGCGGGTGTCTACATCGGCGAGACGCCGGAGCAGGACGTTCCGGTCTGGACCGATCTCTCATACCTGAAGATGCACAAGAACGTCCTCGGTTACTCCGGGACCAACTCCAGGTACGTGGACATCAACAACTCGCAGTTCTTCAACAACGGCGCCGGCATCGTGCCGAACACGCTCGACTCCGAGGGTTTCGAGCCGACCGCCAACGGGAAGATCCGTGACAACCAGATCTTCTGGAACAACTTCAACCACTACGCCAATTGCGCTGGCTCCAAGACCGGCGACACACCGGCCTGCTCGCCGATTCCGCGTAGTTGGGTGGGGAACCTCGGAACAGTCGGCGGGGTCTTCACGATCTATTACCCGACGGGAATAGGTGTCCTGCTCCACGGCTCCACAGGCTGGGAGATCACCGACAACGACATATTCGGTAACAACAAGTGGGGTGTCGGGATCGTCTCCGACCCGTTCAACGATGCCGACGATGCGGTCGGAAACGACAACCAGGTGAGAAACAACGTCCTCAGTCGTGGTGGGGCGGATAGCAACGGATTCGATTTCTACTGGGATTACGCTGGGGCGAGACAGTGCTTCTCCGGTAACGGGTCCTTCACTTCGGAGAACGCAACCAGTAGCCCCGCCGTATCCGACTCGGATCTGTATCCGACCGCTTGCCCTGGAACGACGGGAACCGGAACCAAGGATGCGAATGGAGGGCAGTTCAACGTACTCCTGGATCTCGTGACCGGCGGCCTCAACAGCTTCCCGTCGCCTGACCCCGAGAAGATGCAGTGCCTCTGGGAGCGAGATGCTGCGGATTCCCAC
>CAIUSP010000106.1 GCA_903901855.1 uncultured bacterium
CACCTGATCTTCTTCAACGTGCTCCTCTACCGGGCCGTCCTGGAGATATTCGGGGCGGAGTCGTATCTGCCTTTCAGATTGATCTGCCTCGTCCTCCAGATCTCCGTCGTGTGGCTGCTCTTCTTCTACCTTCGGGCTCGAGTGAACGGCTGGCTGATCGTTGCCTGCGTTACGCCTCTGCTGTTCCTGGGGTCGGCCTGGGTGGTCACCGCCAGCGCCTACGGGATAGTCATCCTCACGCCGATCCTCTTCGGTCTCGGGGCCCTGCTCGCTGTCGACCGGAGGACGACGTCATTCGACCTGCTCGCGTCTTTCCTGTTGGTCTGCGCGCTGCTCTCGCACAGCGGCGGACTCCCATTCCTGGTTGGAGTATCAGTGCTGGTCCTGATCAGGGAACGGTCTTGGAGTCCTCGTATCTGGATCGTGGCCCCGGCTCTGGCCTTCTTCCTCGGCTGGAGCGTCTGGACACGGGCGCTCTCTCCGGAAATCGACTTCTTCGAGGTCCCGGTCTCTGCCGGGAACTTCACCCATCTCCCCGCCTCCTTCGTCGACACTCCAGCCGCCGCTCTCGCGGCCGTCACCGGCGCTTTCTACCGCCTCGACTCATTCGGGGACCTCGATTTCAATCTCTATCCGGGCTACGTGTTGCTGGCCATGGCCTGCATCGGGATCTTCCTGCTCTGGCGCAGAGAGGGTCCGCGAATTCCGCCCCGTGCTCTCGTGCCGGCATCGATGCTGTTTGCGTTCGCGTTCCTCATCGCATTCGGAATGTCGGACCCCGACCGTCAGGCGACTTCGCCTCGCTATCTCTACTTCACGGTGCTGTGCGTGATCTGGATCTTTTGTGAGATCTCACCGGCGATTCGCTGGCGCCCGCTCGGGGTCGGAGTCCTCCTCGGAGTCCTCGGCATAGGGTTGTTGGCGAACGCGAATATCTACGGCAAGTCGGCCTCGAGTCTCCGCGAGTACGGAGTAACGGCGAGGGCAGCCGAGACTGCACTCGCGATCAGCGGCCCGAAGGGTGATCCCCTCCTCCAGATCTCGGACGTGGTGGCTCCGTTCGGGTCGGTGGGGGCTCTCTCGCAGTGGACGGCGACTCTTGACAGGAGATCGATCAGGCGGTTCGGGAGTGTCGCCTACAGCCGAGAAGAGCTTCGGGGCGCGAGTCGAGAGACCAAGAACGTCGTGGACGCCGTGCTCGTCCCGCTGGAGCAGATCCAGCCTCGTCGGCTTCGGGACGCCTCGCTGACCGGACGATGCAGGTTCATCCGGATACGCGGCGCAGCCGTTAGTCGTGAGGTTGCGCGCGTCGATCCTGGAGGCTCGATCGTGCTCATCGTGGACGATGCGCGGACCAGATCGGTCGGTATCGAGGTCTCGAGGTTCGGAGAGCGTCGGGTCGGTATCGGATCGGTCGCCCTCCGAAGAGCCTTCAGGGTCCCCTTCCCGGCGGACCGCTCTGCGAGGCCATGGAGAGTCGCGCTCCCCGGCGGTGCGGGTGCGCGACTCTGCAGTGAGGGTTAGCGGCCGACTGAGCAGCCCGCCGGCTCAGCGGCGGAGCTTCTTGGTGGTGGTGATGACCTGCTGGTAGGTCGGTCGATTCTGGAACGGGAAGCTCGTGTAGACGATGTCGCCGTAGAAGGTCGGCGCGGCCGAGGTGACCCTGCTCCGGTTGCGGTCGAAGCAATCCGGGGCGGGGTCGGAGTCGCAGGCGCTGCCGCCGTTGTAGAGCGCGGCGAAGCCTGAGTTGAGGACACCTGACCGACCTCCGTAGGCCAATGAGTTTGCAAGCCCCGCCCGGCAATCAGCGAGATTGCCATTGCCGCAGTACTGACGGCTGTATGGGCCTTGAATCGTTCCGATGTTGAAGACGGTGCGGAGGTCCTTCGAGAAGATCCCTGTCCATGCGCCTGAGAACGAAGGAGCGTGGGGGCTTCCGCCGGTGTCGTCGAACCCTCCGGCAACCGACCTGACCGCTGCGAGGCCGTCGGCCGTGAGCGCGTCATCGAACGCGTCGGCAACCATCTCCTTGAAGGTTGCGTCGAGCAATGCGATGGCCTCCTCGTGCTCATATGAGCCATCCTGATTCAGATCCCTGCGGTGACAGCCGTCGTCGTACCAGGCGTTCAGCGTGTCCATGATGCCGTTTGCGCTCACCGCATCGGCATCGGCGATGCCGTCCGATATGCCGTTGGACTCGTCGAGTTGACCACCGGTCTGATCGAACGCCGTGTTCAGCAGGGGCAAGATCTCGAGGCAGCGGAGATCCTGCGTCGCGGCGAGAGACATCGACTTGACCAGATCCGACGGTGAGATCTGTGCGTCGACTCCGGGCTGGAGCTTGTCCGAGATCATG
>CAIUSP010000107.1 GCA_903901855.1 uncultured bacterium
ATCAGGAGCCCAGAGGTGCCAGGCGATTCCGTCGGCTGTGCCGATCTCACTCGGGGGAGGCAGTTCCGCCATGCGAGGATTCTCACCGAAAACGCAGGGCTTCGTGTCACCCGGCACGCCTGTTGCCGTCACAATGCTCCTCATGCCTGCGAAAGCCGAAAAGGCCGAGAAAGCAAAGGCACCGTCAGATCCGGTGGCGGCATCGCCTGCCTGGCCCGCCGATTCCCGCATCAACGATCGGGGACACCTCGAGGTTGGTGGCTGCGATCTGGTCGAGCTGGCCTCGGAGGTCGGTACCCCCGCCTACGTATACGCCGAGAAGGACATGCGGGACCGCGCACGGGAGTACCTCGAGGCGTTCCAACGGCACGGTGGCGATACCGAGGTGCTTTTTGCGAGCAAGTCGTTTCCCTGTCTCGCTTCGTACCGGCTCTTCCGCGAGGAGGGGCTTTCGGTGGACGTCGCCTCCGGTGGGGAGCTCTCGATGGCGCTCGAGGCCGGATTCGATCCATCGCGCATCCACATGCACGGCAACAACAAGTCAGCCGACGAGGTACGCCTCGCGCTCGAGTCCGGAGTCGGCTACATCGTCTGTGACTCCGCCGATGAGCTCCGGCTGATCGACGGTCTTGCGGAGCGCCCTCAAGACGTGCTGATCAGGGTCACTCCGGGGATCGATCCCGACACCCACCAGTACATCTCCACCGGCGGCTCGGGTTCGAAGTTCGGGTTCGACCTCGCAACCGGCGAGGCTGCGAGAGCGCTCGAACTGCTCGACGGCTGCGCGAACCTGAACCTGGTCGGCCTACATGCACACATCGGCTCGCAGTTGTTCGACCTCGATTCCTACGAGAGCGCAATCGCAGCACTCGGTGAGTTCAGCCGCGAGCACTCTCTCCAGCCGGAGATAGTCAACGTCGGTGGCGGTCTGGCGATCGCCTATCTCGACGAGCAGAACCCGCCCTCGGTCGACGAGTACGCGGCGCTGAAGTGCGCCGCGGTGAGGAAGGCCTTCGGTGACGCACCGCGGATCGCGGTCGAGCCGGGCAGGTCCCTGGTCGGCTCCGCCGGTGTGACCATCTACCGCGTCGGCACCACCAAACAAGCCGGCGACCGGCGCATCGTCGCGGTCGATGGCGGCATGTCCGACAACCTGCGGCCGATGCTCTACGACGCCCGCTATCAGGCCGTTCTGGCCGATCGTCCGGACGCAGGGGCCAGCGAAGAGGTGACCGTGGTCGGCAAGCACTGCGAATCCGGGGATGTCCTGATCGAGGCGGCACCTCTGCCTGAGGTGGCACCGGGCGACCTGCTGGTGGTCGCCGCAACCGGTGCCTACGGTCACGCGATGGCCAACAACTACAACGGCGTCCCCCGTCCACCGGTGGTCTTCTGCTCCGGGGGTGAGGCGCGGGTCGTGGTCCGCCGAGAGACCTGGCAGGACCTGAGCGGAAGGGATGCCTGACCATGGGTGAGAAGGTGAAGATCGGTCTGCTCGGACGCGGCACCGTGGGCTCAGCATTCGAGGAACTGCTCGGCGAGCGGGCGGATGCCATTGCGGCTTCGACGGGCAAGACCCCGGAGATCTCGGGGGTCTTGAACACCAGCAGCGGTGACTTCGACCAGATCCTCGCCGACAGCGACGTGATCGTCGAGTTGATCGGTGGGATCGAACCCGCACGCGAGTCCGTACTCGCCGCGCTCTCGCAGGGCAAGGCGGTGATCACCGCGAACAAACAGTTGGTGGCGCAGCACGGCGAAGAGCTGTTCGCGGCGGCTCGCGAGCACGGAGCGCAACTGCGATTCGAGGCAGCGGTCGCCGGAGCGATTCCGATCGTGCGAGTGATCTCCGAGAGCGTGGGGGAGATAGAGATCGATCGCGTCTACGGAATCGTCAACGGCACCACCAACTTCATCCTGACCGAGATGGCTCGCACCGGCGCGAGCTACGAGGACGCCTTGGCCGACGCCAAAGAACTCGGCTACGCGGAGTCCGATCCGACCGATGATGTGACCGGAGCCGACGCAGCCGCGAAGATGGCAATCCTCGCCCGGCTGGCCTTCGGGTTCTCGGTGGATCTCGCCGATGTCGCATGCGAGGGGATAGAGGAGATCCGCCCGGATGACCTCGCCTACGCCAAGGAACTGGGACTCTCCCTGAAACTCCTCGGGGTCGCCGAGCGCTCCGCTGACGGTGTGTCGGTGAGTGTGTTCCCCTGCTTCCTCTACCCGGGCCATCCTCTGGCTCCGGTCGAGGGTGCGTTCAACGCAGTGACCCTCTTTGCACCGCAGATCAACGAGATCACTCTCTCGGGACCGGGCGCTGGTGGCCCCGAGACCGCATCGGCTGTCCTGGGCGACCTGGTGTCGGTCCTCTCCGGAGGTTCGCCGTTGCCGCCAGAGGCTTCGCCGGCGAACATGGCCACCGATCGCTCGTCGGCCTTCTACCTGCACCTCGAGGTGGCTGACCAGCCTGGGGTCCTCGCAAGCGTCGCCGAGGTGCTCGGCCGCCACGGTATCTCGGTCAGGAGCGTGGTCCAGCGCGGACTCGGGGAGGATGCACGGCTGGTGATGGTCATGCACGAGGTCCCCGAGAAGGACTTTGCGGCTGCGGTCGACGAGCTCGGGAAGCTCGATTTCATGCGCTCGGCGCCCCGTTCGATCCGAGTGATCGAGGAGGAGGCACGGCCATGACCGTCCCTCTGATCGAGCGCTACCGAGATCGTCTGCAGGTCCCTTCCGATGCAGAGGTCGTGACCCTTTACGAGGGGTCGACCCCGCTGATCGAAGCACCGAGACTGTCCGAGAGGATCGGGGCCCGGATACTGCTCAAGTTCGAGGGTCTGAACCCCACCGGATCCTTCAAGGACCGTGGCATGACCATGGCCGTGACGATGGCCAAGGCAGAGGGCGCCGAGGCCGTGATCTGCGCCTCCACCGGTAACACCGCCGCCAGCGCGAGCGCCTACGCCGCGCGCGCCGGCCTGCACGGAGTGGTGATCGTCCCCGAGGGGAAGATCGCCGCCGGGAAGCTCGCCCAGTCGCTGATGCACGGTGCGAAGGTGATCTCGCTGAAAGGGAACTTCGACCAGGCGCTGGAGATCGTCAGAGACCTGACCGAGAAGCATCCGATCGCGCTGGTGAATTCGATCAACCCGCATCGCCTCGAGGGCCAGAAGACAGCCGCATTCGAGATCTGCGACGAACTCGACGGACCACCCGACGCGCTCTCCATCCCGGTCGGGAACGGCGGCAACGTGACCGCGTACTGGAAGGGCTTCAGGGAGTACGACACCTCTCCGCTCCTCTACGGCTTCCAGGCAGAAGGTGCCGCCCCGATCGTTCGTGGTGAGAGGGTGGAGAAGCCCGAGACCGTCGCCTCGGCGATCAGGATCGGGAACCCGGCCCGTTGGAAGGAGGCCGAGTCGGCGATATCCGAGTCCGGCGGGGCGATCGAGATGGTCACCGACCGTCAGATCCTCGATGCCTATCGCTTCGTCGCCTCGGAGGACGGCGTGTTCTGTGAACCATCGTGCGCTGCCAGCCTCGCCGGCTTGATCGAGTACGGGTTGCCGGTGGCAGATGACGGTAAGACCCCCGAGACGGTCGTGTGTGTACTCACCGGACACGGACTGAAGGACCCCGATACCGCAATCTCGGAGGGTCCAGAGGTCGTTACCTGCGAGGCCGACAGCGAGGTGGTGGCTGACGCAGTATTCGGGGCCGGCTCGTGAGCGCCCGAGGGTGTCGAGTGCGGGTACCCGCCTCGAGCGCCAACCTCGGCCCCGGGTTCGACTCCTTCGCCGCGGCGGTCGACCTGACCCTCGAGCTGGAGGTCGTCGAGTCAGATGCCTTCTCGATCCAGGCCGAAGGACTCGAGGTGCCCGAGACCAGGGACAACCTCTGTGTTCGCTCCTTCGAGGCGCTCGGCTCGGCGGAGGGATTCTCCTTCGTCATCCGTAGTGAGATCCCGATGGCAGGCGGGCTCGGGTCGAGCGCCGCGGCGACGGTTGCCGGTCTGCTCGCCGCCGACCATCTGCTCGATCTCTCGCTCGACCGGCAGGAGCTCCTCTCCAAGGCGGCGGAGATCGAGGGACACGCCGACAACGCCGCCGCCGCTATCTACGGGGGATTCGTCGTCTGCGATCCGGGCAGCGGAGAGTCGACCGGCGTCACCAGGCTCGGGATCCCCGCAGGTATCGACGGGGTGCTGGTGACTCCGTCGACCGATCGGGTGCCGACCGCCGAGGCACGAGCGGCGCTGCCCGAGGAGGTGCCGCTCTCCGAGGCGAGCGAGAACATCGCGGCTGCGGCGAGACTGATTCTGGGCATCGAGAGGTCGGACGCGGATCTGATCGCGCGGGGCTTGGCCGATCGTCTTCATCAGCCCCGGCGTGAGCATCTCTTCCCGCGGTCGATGCAACTGGTCAGCGAGGCTGCGTCTTGCGGTGCTCTCGGTGCCACCATCTCGGGCGCCGGACCGTCGGTGCTGGTCTGGACGCGCGCGGAGGACGGCGATTCGGTGCTCGCTGCACTGGCTCCGTCGATCGCCGGTTGGGGCGAGGCGCGGCGGATCCGCTTCTCGGCTGACGGAGCCGGGCTTTCGACTCTCTAGCGCTACCAGAATTCCCCAAATTGGGGGATTCCCGGTCCGTTCGCATCCGAAGGTTCCGTGGACCGGGAACCTATACTGCCCTTTCAGCCCATCCCGTCGCGCGCCCAATCGAAGAAGGCGTGGAACCAGGAGGCAGGTTTTGCGAGAGGACAGTCCAAGCCCGCGGAGAGACCGCGGTGAGCGAACGCAGCGTGAGCGCTACTCACCGGAGCGCGCCTATCGTCCGTTGGTCTCGCCCCAGAGCGTCGAGGACAAGGACGCCTGCGCCATCTACGCGTCCGTGCGTCGTGACGGCACTCCCAGCCACGAGCCGATCCCGCTTGCGCTCGACGCGCTCCAGAAGATGCTCCACAGGGCCGGCAACGTCGATGGTGAGGGTGATGGTTGCGGCCTGCTGCTCGACATCCCGACCAAGATCTGGGCCGAGGAGGTCAGGGCAGGCGGACACGATCCTTCGTTGACCCTCGACGAGGCCTTCGCCGTCGCCCACGTGTTCGTGGACCGATCCGAAGACCTCGAGGTGATCCGTGCGAAGGCTCGCGAAATCCTCGGTGAGGGAGGATTCAGGATCCTCGCCGAGCGGGTGGGAGCAGTCGATTCATCCGCGCTCGGACCGACCGCGCGAGAAGAGGAGCCGCATTTCTGGCAGATCGCCGGCCTGGTGGCCGACGCTGCGGACCGCGAGCGGGTCCTGTTCGATCTGATGATCGAACTCGAGGAGCGACTCGACCTGCACGTGCCGAGCTTCTCCTCAACCACCTGCGTGTACAAGGTGATGGGCGCGCCTAAGATCCTTGGCCTCTACTACCCGGATCTGGTCGACGAACGCTTCGAGACGATCGGCTGCTTCGGCCACAATCGCTACTCGACCAACACCTGGCCCTCGTTCAAGCGGGTGCAGCCGTTCGGCGTGCTCGGACACAACGGCGAGATCAACACGATCGAACAGTTGCGACAGGAGGCCCGGATGCTCGGCGCGCCGATCCGCCCGGGCAACTCCGACTCCCAGGATCTCAATCGCACGATCGAGACGCTGATCCACCGTGAGGGCCTGAGCCTCGCGGAGGCTCTCGAGTCGGTCCTGCCGCCCATAGTCCACGAGATCGATCATTTCTCCCCCGAGTTGCGCAGTTTCTACATGTACCTGCGCGAGGCTATGGGTCCGTTCTCACAGGGACCGGTGGCACTGATCGCCCGCAGCGGAGACGAATGCGTCTTCTCGACCGACGCTTTGGGTCTGCGTCCCCTCTGGCAGGTCGAGACGGCGGCCGATTACATCTTCAGCTCCGAGCCCGGAGTCGTGTCGGTCAAGCAGATGGTCGCCGAGCCGAAGCCGCTCGCCCCGGGTGAGAAGGTCCTCGTGTCGATCGATCGCGGCAAACGCCGCTCCATCGTGCACCCGCACGACGAGATGCTCGAGATCGTCCGACGCAGGTGGCTGGAGCGGACCGGGGTCGAGGCGATCGCGCCTTACGATCGCGCGCTCGATACCGGAGGGCCACTCGAAGGTTCCGAGATCCCGGGATACAGCGAGGCGGGCCCGTCGGAGCCGGTAAAGGTCTCCGAGTCGGTGCTCGCAGGGTTCGGTTGGCAGCGCGACGACATGAAGCTGGTCCAGCAGATGGCCGCGAGCGGCGCCGAACCGGTGGGCTCGCTCGGATACGACGGCCCGCTGGCCGCGCTCTCTCCGGAGCGCCACAACCTGCCTGACTTCTTCAAGGAGACCGTCGCCGTGGTCACCAACCCCGCGATCGACCGCGAGCGGGAGATCGAGCACTTCTCGGCGAGGACGGTGATCGGTCGCAGGCCAGGCCTCGACGACCCCTCGGAGGATGTCGGGACGGTCGAGCTCGACTTCCCGGTGGTCCTCGGTGGGCACCACGATCTCGCTCCGCTCTCGGATTCGGACTACCGCGAGATCGCCAACCAGCACGGCACCTGGCTGCTCGAGGATCTCTGGGAGCAATTCGGTGATCGGGCGAAGGCGCTCGACACCTCGCTCCTCGAGTCGGAGACCACCAAGGGAGCGGTCGAGCGGATCAAGCAGGAGGCCGTGAAGGCCGTCACCGAGGGGGCGGAGTTGCTGGTCCTGACCGATCGAACCGTCTACGAGGGCGACAGGCGGTTCTGCGACCCGCACCTGCTCGTGTCGGCGATCGATCAGGCCCTGAAGTCGTTCAGGGTCGAGCGCGGCGAGGAGAATCTCCGCCGCCGCTGCTCGATCGTGATGCGGTCATCCGCGCTGAGGAACGTCCACGACTGCATGCTCGCTCTCGGGCTCGGTTCGGATGCGGTCTGCCCGTACACGATGGTCGAGGTGGTCTGCGTGGACGAGTACCAGAGCGATGTCTCCAATCTCTGCGACGCGCTGCGCAAGGGTATGGAGAAGGTGATCTCGACCATCGGAATCCACGAGATCCGCGGCTATGCCCGCCAGTTCTCCTCGATCGGACTGAAGCCCGAGCTGGCGGAGATCTTCCAGACCGACGCCTTCGCCGCAACCGAGAAGGGCGGGACTGGCTTTGCCGAACTCGACACCTCGGCCGACGAGCGGGTGAGGATCCTGCGCGGAGACGACGAGGCCAAGCCCGCCAAGACGGTCCGCTTCTATCCCAAGGTCTACAAGGCCGCTATCGCGGCTGCCAACGGAGCGGAGTCGTTCGACGACTATGCCAAGAAGGTCCGCGATCTCGAGGCCCAGACTCCGATCTCGATGCGGCACGTGATGGGCCTGAGGAGCGATGGGGATCCGGTACCGGCGTCAGAGGTCGACGCAACCATCGGCCATCACGACTATCCGTTGGTGATCAGCTCGATGAGTTTCGGATCCCAGTCGGAGCCAGCCTTCCGCTCTTACGCCGACGCGGCGCGTGAGGTGAACATCCTCTGCATGAACGGTGAGGGTGGGGAGATCCGTGACATGTACGGCGAGTACCGCAAGTGGCGCGGACAACAGGTCGCATCGGGCCGGTTCGGAGTCTCCGCGGAGATGCTGAACGCCTCCTACGTGGCCGAGATCAAGATCGGACAGGGAGCCAAGCCCGGCGAAGGGGGTCACCTCCCTGGCAAGAAGGTCTCGGCCAAGGTCGCAGCCGCGCGTAACGCGGCGCCCGGTACGGACCTGATCTCGCCCTCGAACAACCACGACCTCTACTCGATCGAGGATCTGGCGGAACTGATCGACGAGTTGAAGACCGTCAACCCCGACCTCCGGGTGTCGGTGAAGGTGCCGGTGGTACCCAACATCGGGACGATCGGTCTGGGCATCGCCAAGGCCGGAGCGGACATCATCACCCTCTCCGGGTTCGAGGGAGGGACGGGAGCGGCGCGTCAGCACGCACTCCGCCACGTCGGTCTGCCCTCGGATATCGGCACCCGAGCGGTTCATCAGGCGCTGATGGAGGCGGGCATCCGCAACCGGGTGGAGATCTGGGCCGACGGTGGCTACCGCCATGCGCACGACGTAGTCAAGCTGCTCTGCCTCGGTGCCAACCGGGTCGGCTTCGGGACTCTCGCCATGGTGTCGCTCGGCTGCACCATCTGCCGCGGCTGCCAGCTCGACACCTGTCACGTGGGGATTGCGACCCAGATAGAGACGGAGGAAGAGGCATCTGAGCACGGCTTGAAGAAGTTCACGCCACAAGAGGTCAGCGTGGCCGCAGCCAACTGCGCACGGTTCTTCGGCCAGATGGGTGAGCAGGTCAAGGAGGTGGTCGGATCGCTCGGTCACAGGCGCGCCCAGGATCTGGTCGGCCGCTACGACCTGCTGGAGCAGATCTCACACCACGACCGGCTCGACCTCGCTCCGCTGATCACACCGCTCGAGACGTATCTCGATCTCGAGCCGATCGACATGCCAGCCGTGGACGAGATCGAGGAAGACAGAGCCGAGGCGGGCTTGGTGATGGCGAGACCGATCAGGATGGAGCCGAAGGCATCGTCTGAGCAGTTCGCACCCCTGGCGCGCGAGGTCTGCTCGGGCGGCACGGTCAGCAACGAGTTCCCGCGCGCCACCGACGCCGACGACCGCGTGCTCGGCACGGAGCTGTCCGGCGCGCTCGCCCGTGCCCGTGTGGCGGGTGAGATACCCCTCGGTTCCGATGAAGGCGTCGAGCCGGTGCTTGCGGAACTCACCTTCAACGGTGGCTCTGTTGCGGGTCAGGGCTTCGGGGCTTTCAACTCCTACGGAGTCGTCTGCCGGATCGAGGGCGGCGCCCAAGACGGCGCGGCCAAGACGATGCTCGGCGGCACCATCGCGATCCTCAAGGGCCGCAGCGAGGAGGGAACCCGCTTGAACGGCTCGGTCGGTAAGTCCTTCGCCTACGGTGCCCAGCGCGGTCAGCTGTTCGTCCAGGGCTCCGCCGATTCCCGATTCTGCATTCGTCTCTCCGGAGCCGATGTGGTGCTGGGGGGTGAGCCCGAGGAGCCGATCGACGACGAGCGCGGGTGCCTGGTCGACCGCGCCAACGCAAAGGGGTTCGCGTTCGAGTACATGACGGGTGGTCGTGCGGTGGTTTTGGGAGACCTCGGACCGTGGGCATGCGCCGGTATGACGGGGGGACGCGTCTACGTGAGGATCAGCAGCGAGATGGGGATGGATCGCGATGCGATCGAACGCCGTCTCGGCAAGGGGGCGATGGTCAACGTCGAGCAACTCGACGAGACCGGCGCGGGGGACATCTCCGAACTGCTCGGCGGATACGCGGAGCAACTCCGAGAGACCGGTCAGACCGAAGAGGCGGATCGGGTCCTCGGACTCGCAGGTGACGCAGGCGACAACTTCCTGATGATCGTGCCCGAGAAGGTCCAGGCGGACCCCTCCATCTCGACCGAGTAGATTCGGTCAAGCCATGGGACCCATTTCGCAAGAGATCGATGTCGACGCTTCGCGCGAGCAGATTTTCGAACTGCTCTGCGACCTCAGCCTCCGCCCGGGTTGGATGGGCAAGCTCGCGGGCGACTATCGACTCGAGCGCATCGACCCGCGCGGTATCGGCGCAGGAGCCCGGTTCAAGCCCGCTGGGCCCGGTGTCGAGTACATGGACACCACGATCGTGGAGACGGACTTCCCCGAGAAGATCGTGGAGCGCGGCGAAGGGGGCCTACGCAACAAGGCGACCGTGAACACCGTCTGGGAGCTGATCCCGGGCGCAAGCGGAGTCACCACGGTGCGGGTCACGTTCTGGACCGAGCAGCACCTGCACCTCGGGAGGGCTTCGGAGATCGGGCGGTCAGGCTGGTGGAAGCGTCGCTGGAAGAGTGCTCTGAAGGGTCTGCGCACGGCGGTCGAATCCGGTGAGTTGCGCGGCGAGCCGGTCCAGGTTGCAGGCGGAAACCGCGTTCCCGGCGCAGCCTGAGGTCATGGCCGCCACGCCTACGGATAGAATCCTCCTCACAAGATGACCCGAACCTCTCCGATCAGATTCATCCTCATTGCGCTCTGCCTCGGCGCTTCCGCGCTGGTGCTGGCCTCCTGTGGGGAGCACGACAGCACCCACGTGACCGAGGCAGAGACCCTCGAGTTGGGTGATGTCGGCTACCGGGTCGCGATCACGCGCTTCCTCAACCCTCAGGACATCGAGGACGCTGAGTATCTCGACGGTCTGCCCGACGAACCCGGTGACGACAAGGCCTACCTCGGCGTCTTCCTGCGAGTCCTGAACGAGGGATCGACCGAGTACGAGGTCCCCTCCAAGGGCGAGTTCACCGTGACGGACACCGACGGCCAGGAGTTCTCGCCGACACCTCAGAACACGCCCTTCTCGCTGGTGCTGGGTGACCGGATACCGCCTGACGGTGAGTTGCCGCTTCCAGACTCCGCCGCCGGAGCAGGCCCGATCGAGGGCGCATTGCTCCTGTTCGTGGTGGATACCTCGATCGCCGAGAACCGTCCGGTCGAACTGGAGATCGACTCCGACGGCAACAAGGGCTCGATCGAGCTCGACATCTAGGCCGCGCCGTTGACCCGGTTCGAGGGTTGATCGGGAGCACGGTGCGTTGGTAGCCGAACCGCGTCGACCGTTCCTGATCGCGGCGGCGATCGTTTCAGCGGTCGCCCTCACCGGTCTACTCGGCCTTGCCGCCGAAATTGCAGGCGTGGTCGTATGCCTCATCGCGTTGCTGGCGGTAGCTCAGGATGCGAGGGACTCCGGCGCCGGCGTAGGACCGCTCAGATGGTGGAACCTCATCCTCGGCGGTCTCGTCATCTGGATCGCAGGCATCCCGATCGGCTTGCTCCTGGAACCGGTGGGCGGTCTGCTGGTGGCCGGCGGGGCAGCGCTCTGCCTGGTCGGTTCGCTCCTCGGGCTTCCCTAGATTCAGCTCAGAGCTTCAGAGAGGATCTGGGAGGCGATGGGTGCAGCGACTTCGCCGCCGTCCTCGGTCGTGCTGGCGACGAGGACACAGACCACGTACTTGGGCTTCTTCGACGGTGCAAACGCCGTGAACCACGCATCTAGCAGCGCCTTCTCTCCCTTTCCGATGCCAAGCTCCGCCGTTCCGGTCTTGCCTGCCACCTGAGCACCGGTGACCGCGCCCAGATAGCCGGTGCCGTAGTTGACCACGCTTTCCATCAGCGAGCGCAGGACGGCAGCATCCTCCTTGGGCATGACCCTGACTGGCTTTGCGTCCGAGAGCAGTTCTTCGTCGGAGACGATCGGAGTCGGTGAGCGCATTCCGCCCATGGCCACCGTCTGGGCTACAGATGCCATCTGCAGAGGAGTGGCGAGGACCTCTCCCTGACCGATCGCACTCGAACCGATCTGGAGTTCATCTCCGATCGGATCCGGGATCGTCGAGGAGGGAATCCCGCCGTCTTCCAGGTACTGACTGGCGAACAGGGTCGGTGGCGAGTTGAATCCGAACTTCTCGGAGGTGTCCACCAGGTTGTCCTCACCGACCTCGATCCCCAGCGGCGCGAAGACGGTGTTGCAGGACTTCGCGAAGGCTTCGGTGAAGTTGCCGCCGCAACTCTCATCGTGTGCGTTGAACAGGTCGCGACCGAGTATCTCGACCGACTCGACCGGGGCGAAGTAGTCAGCGAGTCGTACCTGGTTGCCCTCCAGAGCCGCGGCGGTGGTGACGATCTTGAAGGTCGAGCCGGGAGGCTGGGGGGTGGAGTAGCCGAACCCGGATACCGCCTTGACCGCACCGGTCCTCGCGTTCAGCACGACCGCGCCCCCGTTCACGCCAGACATCGCGTTGACCGTGGCGTCCTGGAGTTCAGGGTCGATCGTCGTATTGACCGGCTTGCCGGGCACGGCCTTGGAGCTCGCAAGCACGCGGCCATCGACCGAGTCGGGGACATCGGGCAGATCCGTGCCGTCCGGCACCGCGAGCAGGTCGCCACCCGGCTTGCCGCCGAGGACGGTGTTCAGGGAGCGCTCGAGACCGCTGATCCCGGTCGGCTCATCGCCCGGGAAGCCTTCCTCCTGGATCGCGGGGACGAGTTCCGGGGAGGGTTCGCCGACCTCCCCCGTCACATCGAGCGCGTCCGAGAACCGAGCATCGCCCTGTCCGGTCGCCAAGGTGGAGCCGTCGGCAGCCAGGATGGCTGCGCGCTCACCGAGTACGAGCCGCCGTCCGACTCGCTCACCCGACTCGAGTCCGGGAAAGGTCAGGTGCGGCGCCCAGTCGACCCTCCCGTTCTGGACCGGCAGCGAGATCTCCCCGTCCACGGTGCCGAAGAGCCTGGTGTTGGCGGTGACGCTGACCTTCACGTCACCACCCGGCGCCCGACCCGCGCGGCCAGGCTCTACCGCCTCGGTCGTCGCGGCGATCGCCGCCTCTTCGTAGGCTCCCTGGAACTCGATCTCCGAGTACTCGGCCTGCGATTCGGGAGTGATCAGGCCGTACATGCCCCGATAGTCCCTGTCCTCCCAGCGTGATGCGAAGTCCTCGCCCAGCTGCTTCGATCCGCTGGTTGCGCCGAGGTATGCGCCACCCGCAAGAGAGGCCATGGCAATTGCGATCAGCGGGATCATGCGCTGGCGCAAGCGGCGTTCCCGCTCGCTCTTGGGCGGCTTCGGTCTGGGTACGGAGGGGCGACGGTCGGTGTCCGTGGGTCTGGGCGGCTGACCGCCCCCCGAGATCTGTCCTGCCGGGTGCGTCTTTCGCTCGCCGGTAGAGGCTCCGTCACGTCGCGGGGGGCGACGCGTCGGGACGCGAGGGCGGTGCGGAGAACCCCTCTTTGTCGCATCTTCCATACAGGGAAAATAGACCTCGGAACACTTCGTATGCGCAAATCGTGTGCCGGAGGAGCCCGAAAAGCCCGCCTCTTACGATTGGTAAGCTTTCCGTATGGGGACAGAGATCGGCGTTCAGCCGAACGGAAAAGCTACGTGCGCAGAGACCGATTCCCAGGTCTGCCCGCACTTCCACGGAGCTGTCGAGTTGATCGGCAAGAGGTGGACGGGCGCCATCCTCTACACGCTCAGCGGAGGCTCACAACGGTTTGCGGAACTCAAGGCGGGTGTCCCGGGAATGTCGGACCGTCTGCTCTCGGCCCGCCTGAAGGAACTGGAGAAAGCGGGTCTGGTCGACCGACAGGTCCACTCTTCTACCCCGGTGATGGTCACCTACGAGTTGACCGACAAGGGGCTTTCCCTGACACCGATCATGGAGAGTCTCAGCGACTGGGCCTCCGAATGGCACAAGGCCTGAGCACAGCTACGCGCTCTCTGACCTGATCTCTGGCTCTACTGCTGGATCGGCTGACTCTCGCTCGCGGATCTCCCGCGGGTGAGAACAGAGTCTGAAAGCTGGGCAGTCGTGGCAAAGGGCTCGGTGGGGGTGCTCGGTCACGGAGAAGCTGCCCTTCGCGATCCGCGAGAGGAGTGCCGTGACATCTTCTGCTGCCTGCTTCAGGCGGGACGCGTCGTAGGTCTCGCTGACCGGCTTGTCGGGTTCTTCGAGAAAGACGTAGTGGGAGACGATGTTCTCTCCGAGATGAGCCACCGCGAGGGCGTAGATGTCGCGCTGGGTCAGGTAGTTGCCCATGAGATCATCCGGATTCCTGCCGCGCAGCGAGTTCGTCTTGTAGTCGACTATCTCGACCTGGTTTCCATCGGGGCTGGTCGCGACCAGATCGATCGAGCCGTTGATCATCGTCCCCGCGATCGAGAGAACGAACGGAAGCTCCGCAGACAGCGAGAGACCCCGCTCCTCGATCGATGAGAGGACGTCGCTTTCCAGCCAGGCCCCCACCAGATTCTTCACGCGCTTTGTCTCGGCTGTCGTGCCCTCGAGCGATTCGGCCCTCAATGCCACGATGATCAAGTCGTCGCTCGGAGTCGCCCAGCCGTTTTGCGAGCTCCATTCGAGCAGCCGGTGCACAGCGTTGCCGGGCCCGTAACGCTTGTTCGTCTGGTCGGGCCCGTCTGCAATTTCCTCTCCTGGAGCAGCTATCTCGCCGCTGGTGCGGCCCTCATCCTCCTCTGGCTCAGACGCTTCGTTCGATTGGACCGACAGAGAGGTGGATGGTCCGTACCGCTTCAGCCCCAGTTCGCGCTCGGCGTAGAAGCGGTAGCCGCAGCGTTCGAAGATCGACAGAGAGGAGAACGAGAACCTGCTCGCCTGCGACGCAGGAGGGACGGCGATTGGAGCCGGGGCCGACTGTCCCGCAGGCCCACTCGCGTCACCGTCTTCCGGTGCCACGGGTTCGGGCGGGGAGAGACGAGTCATTGCCTCCTCACCGGGGAAGTTCCAGAGGACTCGAAGATCGATCTTCTCGGTGGGCTTGGTGATCCCCTCGACGCCCTCGGGGTGATCGATCGCCACGGTAGTTTCGGTTGAAGAGCCTTCGGGCTCAGTCAGCTCGAGTGAGTGGACGATTCGGTCGATCATTCCGGCCTTTTCGCTGTAGCCGGCCTTGCGCTCGTCCCCGGCCAGCGCGAGATCGTAGGTGTAGGCGCCGCTCAGCAGCAGCCTCCTGCGGGCGCGCGTTGCCGCCACGTGGAAGAGCCTCAACTCCTCCTCAACCTGCTTTCGGGACTCGGCCCGCTTGAGGATCTCCATTTCGTATGCGGGAGATTTCTCTTCTGCGTCCGGAGCCTTGAGCCCAAGGCCAATGCGCACCTCGGGCTCGGCGGTGGGGTCATCATCCGGCCGGTCGAATGCGATGCGAACTGTCTGCCCTTGGTCACCCAAGCCCGCCCCGAGTTGCGGGACTGCGACCACATCGAACTCGAGTCCCTTTGCCTTGTGGATCGTCATCACCGTGACTCCTCCACTGGCCTCGTCTGCCACTGGCGCGTCGCCCTCGCTGCCGCGTTCTGCCTCGTCGGCTGCGTACTCGAGAAATCCACGGACACTCGCACCTTCCTGAGATTCGAACTCCCCAGCAATCCGCTGCAGCTTGCGTACATTTGCCCAGCGTTCAGATCCGTTGGTGCGCATCAGGGTGGCGAGGTCGTAGCCAAGATCGCGGCAGAGACGGTCGATCAACTCCGAAAGCCCCAATGTGCCGGACTCGGCTCTGACGGAGCGCACTCGTCGTTCGAATTCACCCATCGCTTTCAGATCCTCGGGGTCCAGCTCCTTGCCCCACTCGGGTTCCGCACCTGACTCGGCTGAGGGCTCATCAGATTCCCCGATCACCTCGAGCAATCCCGAATGAAGCGGCCGGGAGCCGGCGGCCTTGCGCAACGCCCAGAGAGCATCTGGCGAAGCGCTGCAGGCAGGGGATGCGAGTGCGCTCAACAGCGCGGTGTCGTCGAGGGGGTTGCTGACCAGCATCAACAGCGCGAGCACATCGCGCACCTGCTGCCCCTGCCAGAAGTCCTTGCCTCCGACTACATGAGGGTCGAGCCCGTACTCCTCGAGAGCGCGCCTCAGTGTTTCCACATGTGTGCGCTTTCTGACGAGGACCACGAAGCTGGCGTCCTCGGGCTCTACCTGTCGTAGCTCGGCGAGTCGGCTTGCCAGCATCCGAGCCTCGGCCACGACCACGTTGGTGGCTGTGCCCGGGTCGGGCAGCGGGGTATCCCTCCACGTGCCCCTTGGAGGCCCCTTGACGTTCTTCGTGTTAGCGGTGGGGTCTCCGCGCGTCAGTAGTAGCTCGACCCGCGGCTCGGCTCCGCTTGCAGCATCGAGTTGGCCAGCGGACCCGACGGCCAGTTCGCTGAAGTGATCGATCAGATCGCTTCCGACTGCGTTGACCAGCGCAAGGATCTCGGCGTGGGATCTGAAGTTTCCCGTCAGCGGAGCCAAGAGTGCTTCGCTGTCGTCGAGCCCACCGATGCGGTTTCTCTCTCCTCTGAGTATTTCGACATCGGCATCGCGGAACCCGTAGATGGATTGGAGTTCATCGCCGACCAGGAAGCGTTTGGTCTCGGGACCGACGAGATTGCCGATCAGCTTCAGCTGGAGACGGTTCGTGTCCTGGAACTCGTCGACCAGCAGGTGGGAGAACTGTTCCCGGTAGCGCAAACCAACCTCGCCCTCGAGCAGACCCAGAGCACGAAGTTCGAGGTCCTCGAAGTCCAGCCCTATTCGCCGGGACTTCAAACCCTCGTAGGAGGAGTCGAATTCGTCGAGTAGTTCCCGGATCAGGCCGTAGGCCTCGGTCTGTCCTTTGCTGGTTGGGTTTTCGAGATCTTCCCGAGGAGTAGCCGGAAGTTCAGGTTTCGAGGTGCCGTCGGCTCTCATCGCCCCGTGGATCCGGGTGACCATATCCTCGAGGTCTCCACGTTTGTTGGACGCGAGAACCCTCGTAACCACGGCGGGCTTCTTCTTCGCCATCGCGGCGAGTGCCTGAGAGAAGGCTCGCTTCTTGAGTCTTCCTGCCTCTCCGTCGTCGAGCACGCCGAAGCCTGGATCGATACCGGCTGCCACGGGATTGGCGGCGAGGATCCTCCGGCAGAAGCCGTGAATCGTCGAAAACCACGCTTCCTCGGTATCGCGCGCCAGCGCCCTCAGATCCCGGGCCCTGTCGGCGTTGTCGGCCGACTCGGCGGCCTGCTCGAGCCCGAAGCGGAGCCGTTCTCGCAGCTCCTCCGCTGCACGATCGGTGAAGGTGATTGCAAGAACTGAGGAGAGCTCCACGCCGTCGTCGAGAATCGCCTCGAGGCACCTGCGTACGAGAACTTCGGTCTTACCGCTGCCGGCACCGGCTTCGCACCGGACCTCTACATCGCGCGATTTGACTGCGGCCAATTGCTGTTCGGTCAGCTCGGTCGTCAAGCCTCCGTCTCCCCGTAGCGTCTTTCGATTCGGCAGATCGACTGCCACTCGCAGTAGCGGTCGCAGGTTCCTCCATTTGGTTCGCGATCGAGATGGCCGCGCTTTATGTCCGCGGCGATGCGTTCTGCCTCCCGTTTCGCCTCGGCGAGAGTGTCTTCGAAGGTGGGAGTTTCGAGAAAGTCCGTGCCGACGACTTCGCGCTTGGGGATTCCGGCGTCCTCGACATCCTTCGAGAGGAATCCTCGCGGCTTGCTTCCCGGTGGTTTGCGTAGCGCTACGTAGAGCGAGCCTGCCGGATCGACGCCCAGCAGTTCCCGTGCCGCGAGCGCGTAGAGCTGCGCCTGCAGCTTCGAGTCCTTCAGCAAGGTCTTCGCTGTCGTCTGCTGGTCGCTCGAGTACTTGTAGTCGACGACCAACCCACGCTCGGGCCCACCTTCGGGGTTGGGCTCGAGGTCTATCCGGTCGATCGCACCGTGCACCCTGAGTCCATCCAGCTGCAGTGCGTCCACCTCACCGTCGTAGCCGAACCGAACTTCGTTGAACCGCTTGTCCGGCATGAAGGTCGAGGTTCGCGCCGACTCCTCGGCCAGGTATCGAGTCAGGTCGTTCTTCAGTGCGAGCACGCTTGCGGCGCGGAACACATCTGCCTCGTCGAGACCTCGCTCGGCGAGAGCTTCGTCGACCAGCTCGACCACGCGTTTTTGCCATTTGGCCATTGCTCCCTTGCGGGGAGTGACCTCTACTCCGGACTCGTCGACCTCGCGCAGTGGGCCACCTGGCTGTTCGTCGAAGACCTGTTCCAGGGCAGAGTGGGCGACGCTTCCCAGCTGAAGCGGGCCGTCCTGGCGCGAGAGCTCATCGGGCTTGATCTCGTGTCCGATCAGCCAGCGGTAGGGGCATTCGAAGTAGCGCTCCAGGGTGGTTGGACCAAAAGTCGAGTCCTCGCCGAGCCTGGCGATGACGGCCGGCGAGCGTAAATCCCGCGGCTGCAGGCGTTCCGGGTCGGTGACGAAGACGGCTCGATCTAGACCTTGCTGGATCTTGTCCGAGCGCTCGGCAGAGATATCGAGATCGCCCAACACGGCGAGGCTTCGCTCCTGGCCCAGTGAGGCCAGCGTGCGCGAGAGCTCTAGGTCACTTGCGGCTGCACGGAGATCGATCACCACCCGGTCGAGGCGGCGCTCTGTCCCGATCAGATCGAACAGCGGATCGCGCCCGTTTGCGATGTCATCTTCATCACGATCCGGGGAGAGCAGGTCGCGTACGTCCTCCAGAAACGCTGACGGCGAGGCTGCCTCACCCTCCTCATCGCTGCCGCGCCACGAGAGCCAGAGTCCCTCTCGTGGTCTGCTGAGAGAGCTCGCAAACAGGTAGCGCTCCTCGATGATCGGTTGTGTGCGTTCCGGCAGCCGTAGTTCACCGCGGACCTCGTCGGAGATCAGCTGGGCCGGGCTACTTCGCTTGGGGAATTCACGATCCTGCAGCGAGCAGACGAACAGGTGCTTCACCCGCTGAGCGCGGAAGCGGTACGGAGATGCAATTCGGATCCGTCCGTGTGCAGGTCCCGAGTGAAGCGGGACATTGACTGCTCCGATCAGCTCCGAGAGGTTCTCCATCCCCAACCCACGCGGTTCGAGTTCTGCGACTTCGTCCAGCGCGCGGGTTATCTCTCCCGCCGCACGCAGCTCGAGCGCTTGTCGCGAGGAGACGATCGGAGATCTCTCACGCATCGGGTACTGGGAGATCATCGAGGCGAGATCTGCTGCCCGTCTAAGCAGCTCTGCACCCCTTGAGGCATCTCTCAGGTCCGCGATCTCGAATAGTTCACGTGAGTCAGGGATTTCCTCGGCCCAGTACCTCTCGGCTTCCGCTAGTTCGACAATCGGCCGTGTGAGGATCTCTCGTTCGAGTTGGTCGACCTTTCGCCTCGAGCCTCGCCCCGGGATCCGAAGATAAGCGACCAGATCCGCCGGCTCGGCCTGGTCAGCGGCGATTCCCGTCAGCAGGATCATCGCCCTGCCGGTGGTGGTCGTCCGAGCCGGTACCCGTGCTTCAACCGCCGCTGGAATACCCATCCCCTCGAATACCTCGCCCCACTCACGGCCATACCTTGCGGGACTTCGAAGAACCACAGCTATCTCGTCGATTTCGACACCCTTGCCGATCAATTCGACGATCTTGCTGCCGACCAACTCCGCTTCGGAGCGGGTCCCGGTCGAGCGGAGCAGATGGAGCCCGTCTCCTCGTGCCGCCGCCATACGTTCGGCGTCGGAAAAGAAATTCTGCGAGATATGCACCAGCAGCGGGGCGGTCCCTTCCTCGTCTTCGTCAGCCTCTTCGACCCGCTGGAGGAACTCGGGCGGTAGCCCTTCCTCCAATTCGGTCTTCAATCTGGACCTGGCCTCGAGCGCCGGACGATCCTCGTCGTAGGTGACCGAGATCTCGACCTCGGTCCTTCTTGCGAGCTCCAGCACGAGCTCACGCTGTTCGCTGGTCAGGTCGTCGAATCCGTAGAGGAAGATCGGTCTGCCGAGCCAAGCGTCGGCAGTTCCCTGGTCGCGAATGGCCGCCCTGACCTCGCGATAGAGATCGTGTGTGTCTCCCCGCGTTCGTTCGGTCTTGAGTTCGAACCAGCGCTCGTAGATCTCTCCGAGTTCTTTCTCCGAGGCTTTTGCGAACTCGGACGTTTCGACGATGTCGGAGTAGTTGGCGGGCAGGATCATCGCCGCTTCGAGCTCATCGAAAGCGGAGGCGAGCACTTGCGCAAAGCCCGGTCGTGCCGCAGACGCAGCGAGGGCTTCGAGATCTCCCTCGCCGAGAAGACTCGCCGTTGCCTCTCTGGCGAGCCAGACCCGCGCTGAATGTCCGGGTGCGGTTGGGTGCGGTGTCTCGAATGCGGTAGCGAGTTCCCTGAGTAGACCGGAGAGGGTGAGGATCTTTCCTCCGAGCACTGCATCGCTGTCTCTTTCGCTGGCGAGCTCCCGTTCGAAACGTTCGACATCGTCGGCCGTCGGAACTACCAGAACGGGATCCCGCCCGAGGGATTCGCGGAAGCCGCTGAGCAGCTTCCCCGCCCGCCCCGAGTTGGGCGGTCCGACGACCAGGCGCAGGGCTATCGGGGCTCTCCGGTGAGGGTGTGTCTGTGCATCGGCCTACGAGCATAAGCCGCTTGCAAGGCAGAAACCAGATCGGCGGTTTGCCGTCGGGGGGCGAGCGTAGGCTCTTCGTTGTTCATCAAGGTCCAGTCCTGCAAGCGAGGCAAATCTGACATGTCCCTCTGTTTCGTAGATCCAGCAGATGCAATTCGGGCGATTTCGGAATCGGTCGGACGAGAGGCGCGCCGTCAGTTGCTCGGCGAGATCGTCAGGGCATGGGTGGACGAACTCCCGGACGACGAACTCGAGGTCCAGTACGCCAAGGCCATCTCCGAACTCGACGAGCACGACATCTCACTGCTGGCCGCCTGGCACGGATCGATGGAGGTTGGGCAGCCGCTCCCCAACCGGGACTTCCTGATGGGTGCATTCGAGTCGCTCGGCGAGCACAAGCGCGAGGCCCTCAAGCTCGCAGCTGGGTTCAGGGGCGAAGAGGCCTTCGAGGAGGGAATGAGCGAGGAGAGAGCTCTCGAGATGATCCTCGAGTGGTTGTCGCCGGCTCGCCTGGTCGAGCTCTGCAGAGAGGCGACCGACCTCTACATCTGGGATCGCGTCGGCTCCGACAACTAGTCGGATCCGGCTCCCGAAACCGCTTCACGAATCTCCCCGATCGCCTGCTCAGGATCGCGGTAGTGGACGGTCCTGATTCCGAGCTCCTCCGCGGCCTCGCAGTTGATCGCGATGTCGTCGATGAAGAGGCACTCTCCGGCTGAAGGTCCTGCGAGCCGTTCGAGGGTGAGTTCGTAGATCCCTGGCTCCGGTTTCCGCATCCCGACGAATGCGGAATCCACCACCAGCTCGAAGATCTCGTCGACTGGAAGCATCGATCGCCAGCGGGGCTCCCATTCGCGAACGTTGTTGGTCAGCATCGCCATCCTCAGACCCGAATCACGAAGCTCGTGCATCAGGTCGATCATCGGCTCGTTGGGCTGGAGCGCTTCGAAGTAGACCTCGCTGAACCGGTGCATCTCCGGCCTGTGTCCGAGCTTGCCTTCCAACTCATCGGAGATGAGGTCGAGGAAGTCGACCTCGCTCATCTCGCCCTTCTCGAGCTGGAACAGCGGGTTGACGCCGCCGTTGCGCTCGGCGATCGCGGCCATGGCACGTCCGACCTCGTCGAATGGGATGCCGGTCTGGTCCTGAACCGCCGCGAAGGATTCGAGGAGGGGAGAGGTGAGCACCCCGCCAAAGTCGGAGATGATCGCCTTGGGCGCGCTCATCGGGTTCCGCTCCTTCCTGGATTCAGTATCGGATCATCGACGATCTCCTCTGCCGTTCCGTCGATGTCGTCCGGCCTCCTGCCATCGCGCCGGGTGTCACCAGCGGTGAATCCCCATCCTCCGAGGTTCGGGCCGAGTTTGATGCGAGAACGTGCCAGCCTCGTGCCAAGGGCGCGGAAGAGGTCTCGGGTGGGGGGAAGAAGCAGCAGCAGGCCGAGGAGATCAGTGAGGAATCCAGGCGTGAGTAGCAGTGCCCCACCGAAGATCACCAACGCCCCGTCGAAGGCTTCGCGTGCAGGTATGCGCCCCTGATCCAAGGCGGATCTGAAGGCGTCCATCGCAGCCCGGCCTTGGTGGCGCAGGAGCAAGGCACCCGCGAGGCTCGAGGCGAGCAGCAGGAGGACGGTGGGCCAGAGTCCGATCAGCCCCCCGACGCGGACGATCAGGTAGATCTCGGCGATGGGGACGCAGATGATCAGGGCCAGAAGTACGAAAAGCATCTCCGACAGGGTAACCGGGTGGTGCGGCGGGCTAATCTATGCCTCATGCCAACCGAAGAGCAGGTCTATGAAGCGCTCGAAGAGGTAATCGATCCGGAACTGGGTCTCGACTTCGTCTCGCTCGGGCTGGTCTACGAGGTCGAGGTCGAGGGAGACGAGGTCTTCGTCACGTTCACTCTGACCACTCCAGCCTGCCCGATCGGGCCTCAGGTCTCCGAGCAGATGAAGGAGTTCGTCGGGGAACTCGACGGAGTAGAGAAGGTGCACCCGAAGATGATCTTCGAGCCTCGGTGGTCACCGGAGATGATGTCCGAGGACGCCAAGTTCGCTCTCGGCTACTGACGCGAGCCCGGCTGCGTCAGACGGGCTCTTTGGGTGACTTGCCGCGTTCGGCCTTTTTGGCGGCGTCCAGCAACTCCAGCAGAGAGATCTCGATCCCTTCGGCGATCTGCTCCACGTCCTCCATCGAGTCGTAGTCGGCGAGCAAGCCGAAGTTGAGCTGGCCGTTGTAGCTCATGATTGCGATAGCGAGTGCCTGTCTCTCGGGCAGGAAGGCGACGGGGAAGATGTCCTGCATCTCACGCCCCATCAGGTAGATGGGTATCTGCGGCCCGGGGACGTTGGTGATGATCAGGTTGAATAGCCGGGTGGAGAAGTTGATCCGCGCTGCTTGCGCCAAGACCGTCGGCGGGGCGAAGTCGTTGAAACGCGCGATCGCCTCGGCTCCGAGCGCCTGCTTGGACTCCTTCAAGCCATCCATCTCCTTGCGGACCACGGCCAGTCTCCTCACCGGGTCCTCGATGTAAACGGGCAGTGGACCGCGCATCGCCGCGATCCGGTTCCCCAGTTCTCCGTGCTCGTCTTCCGCACGGATCGACACCGGCACCTGAGCGCTCAGCTCGAGACCTTCGGTTCGTATTCCGCGCCCGTGCAGCCACCGGCGGAGCGCCCCGGCCGAGCAGGCCAGCACCACGTCGTTGACGGTCCCACCCAGCGCGTTCTTGATCCTCTTCATGTCATCGAGATCGCACCGGCACCAGGTGAACCGGCGGTGCGATCCGATCTGGACATTGAGCGGTACATCGGGTGTGGGATTGGTGAACGACCAGGCGACCTCGGCTATTCCCTCCACGACCTCGGTTGCCTTGTCGATCGCGCTCGAGGGGTCGGTCAGGGCCCTGATCCCTCTGGTGGTCAGGTGGATCGGCGCCTCGGCCAGATCCCTTGCGCCCAGCGCGGCGAGTTCGGCAGATGACGGTTCGGGACTCGGCTCCCACGGCTCGATCTCGGTGGGTTCGTTCGGGATCGGGTTCAGATCGAGCAACACGGTTGCGATATCGACTCCGGATACTCCGTCGATCAGGGCGTGATGGGTCTTGTTGATCAGCGCGAAGCGGTTGTCCTCGAGGCCGAGGACCAGGTACATCTCCCAGAGGGGCTTGGTCCGGTCCAGCTTCTGCGAGAAGAGCCTCGCGGTCAGATTTCGCAGTTGCTCCTCGCTACCGGGCTCGGGGAGCGCGGTGTGGCGCACGTGGTAGCGGATGTTGAAGTGGGGGTCATCGGTCCAGAACGGCCTGCCCATGTTCATCGGGGGAAAGGCGAGTCGCTGGCGATAGCGGGGGATCGAGGCCAGCCTGCGCTCGATGTGGTCAGCGAAATCCGTGTACTCGGGAGCAGGGCCTTCGAAGATCAGGCAGCCACCGACGTGCATGTAGCTGCCGTCCTTCTCGTTGGTGAGGAACGAGACGTCGAGACCGGTGAGCCTCTCCATGTGACCTTGTGCCATAAGCGACAACTTTACCGCTGGTAGCGCGCAGGGTGGTCCCCGAGGTCCCGCCGGTAACCTTGGTCCCATCGCATCCCCGGAAGAAAACCGAAATGCACCCGTCCGGGTACTCCTTGCAGCCCCTCGCGGCTACTGCGCCGGCGTCGACCGGGCGGTCCAGACGGTGGAGCACGCTCTGGACATCCACGGCGAACCCGTCTACGTCCGTAAGGAGATAGTCCACAACAAGCACGTCGTCGAGCAGTTGGAGAAGCGCGGGGCGATCTTCGTGGAAGAGGAGACCGAGGTTCCCGAGGGAGAGTTGGTGGTCTTCTCGGCGCACGGGGTGGCGCCGAGCGTGCACGAGAATGCTGCTGCGCGTCGACTCCGCACGATCGATGCGACCTGTCCCCTCGTGACCAAGGTCCACGTCGAAGCCCGGAAGTTCGCCTCCGAGGGGTACACGATCGTGCTGGTCGGCCACGAGGGGCACGAGGAGGTCGAAGGAACCACCGGAGAAGCCCCCGACAGCATCGTGCTGGTTCAGACCGTCCAGGATGCGGAGGAGCTCGAGGTCGAGGATGCCTCGCGGATCGCCTACATCACCCAGACCACTCTCTCCGTAGACGAGACCGCCGAGATCATCGAGAAGTTGAAGGAGCGCTTCCCCGAGATCACCGGCCCGAAGACCGATGACATCTGTTACGCAACCACCAATCGGCAGCGAGCGGTCAAGGAGCTGGCCAAGCACTGCGACCTGGTCCTCGTGATCGGCTCGACCAATTCCTCGAATTCGAACCGTCTGGTCGAGGTGGCTCGCGAGTTGGGCTGCGACTCGTACCTGATCGACAACCACACCCAGGTGGAGGAGTCATGGCTGGAGGGGATGGAGACGGTCGGGATCACGTCAGGGGCCAGTGCTCCGGAGGAGTTGGTCGAGAGTCTGGTCGAGTTCTTCAGGGAGCGCGGCGTAGAGCAGGTAGAGGAGCTGCGCGTGATCGACGAAGACGTCCGCTTCATGCTGCCGGGCAAGATCCGCGAAGAGATCGCGAACTCCTGAACAGGTTCAGGCGAGCCCCGGAGCGAAACTGAGAGACCAGATCTCGACCCCGAGGTCCGGGGTGAGGGTGAGAGTGTGCTTGCCGCTGGAGTCGTGCGTGGCCAGTTCGACGAGTTCCGGGCCGGTGATCTGCATGTCCACGGGATCACTCCCGTCGATGGAGAGGCTGACCCTGCCCTGACCGCCGAGTGATGCGTAGGCCGCTGCACCCTGATACTCGGCTTCGATCGTCGCCCCCTCCCGATCCGGCGACCATGGTGCCTCCAGCGAGCCGCTGATCAGCATCTCTTCGGTCGGAGCTACGAGTTTCGCCCCCGGACGATCGGACTCGCGGATCGGGGCCATGAGATCAGGCCAGCCTGTTTCGGGTTGCATCTCGGCCTCCTCGAGGACCTCGCGGATCGCCGTCTCGAACGCGTCGTAGTCTCCCTCGCCGAGTTGCGACCATGCGAGCCAGCCGCCTTTCTTCCACAGGAAGGAGTGCGGCCAACCGTGGCAGCCGTAGTCGCGCCAGATCGAGCGGGCAGAGTCGATCGCGACCGGGTGGGGCAACTCGAGTTTCTCGATCGCGGTGCGGGCGGCATCGGGCTGCTGGGTCAGCGGCCAACGTGGAGTGTGAACGCCGTAGACGGCGAGCCCGTGCGGTTGATAACGCTCCGACCAGGAGCGGACGTATGGAAGCGAGCGGACACTGTTCAACTGGACCGCATCGAAGAAGTGGACGAGGGCGGGCTTTCGCGAGGTGACGGCCTCCATCGCGGGGGTTGGTCCGCCCACCCACTCGGTGCCGGGAGACCACGGAGGCACCGGTATGTATGGCTCAGAAGGTCGCACGTTGCGAGGATTCCAGATGCGAGAGGTCGGTTGCGGCGCGATCTGCGGAGAGTCCGGGTCCGGCGTGGGTAGAATCCTCGCTCGGTGTCTTCTCACCGAATGTCAACAGGAAACGAGAGGAGTGGTCCAAGTGAGCGAAACGGTCTTCGATCGCATCGAGCAGGCAAGAGCGCGTTATGACGTTCTCCAGCATCCCTTCTACCAACGGTGGTCGGCCGGAGAGCTGACCATGGACGAACTCGCCCGCTACGCGGGTCAGTACCGCTACGCGACCCAGGCGATAGCCACTCTCTCAGAGAGTGCTGCCGATCAGGCTCCCGAGAAGCGGCAGGCCGAGTTGGAGCGTCACGCGGTCGAGGAGAACGAGCACGTAGGCATGTGGGATCAGTTCGTCGAGGCCACAGGCGGAACGGTCGGTGCCGAGCCTACGGCCGAGACCACCGAGTGCGTCGATTCATGGACCTCCGACGATGGCTACCTCGCCTCGTTGGCGCGTCTGTACGCGATCGAGAGCGGACAGCCCGAGATCTCACGGACCAAGATCGAGGGCCTCGCTGCCTTCTACGACATGGAGGGTGGACCGGGAGTCGAGTACTTCGAGGTTCACCAGACGATGGACGTCGCTCACGCAGATCAGGCCAAGCGTCTGATCGAGGAGGAGATGTCCCCGGAGCAGGCCGACGAGGTCGTGGCCGCTGCCGAGGAGGCCTTCAAGGCCAACTGGCGCCTGCTCGACGGCGTCGCCTGAGCGACTACTCGCTCGGCGGATCATTGATTCGACCAACGCCCGGGCCGTGAGGCCCGGGCGTTAGTCTGAAGACCATGCTCTTGACGATTGCGCTCACCCTCTGCGTCTGCACGGTCCTCCTGCTGGCCGCGCTGCGGCGGATCGACCACGGGTTGGGAGTGGAAGTCGCGGCGAAGTGC
>CAIUSP010000108.1 GCA_903901855.1 uncultured bacterium
CCTATGCCGGTTCCGAGGGTCAGCATCACGGCGTTGGCCGCTCCACGCGCAACCCCGAAACGATGCTCGGCGAGCATTGCGCAGTTCGCATCGTTGTCCATGGTCACCGGAAGGGTTATCCGCTCCGCGACCAGTTCACCCAACTTCACATTGGAGATGGGCAGGTTCACCGAGGTGACGACCAACCCTTGCTCGCGGTCGAGGGTGCAGGGCACTCCGAGCCCGACCCCGCAAGCGTTGGGCACCGCCTCGTGGGCGGCCTCCACTTCCTCGACTATCCCGGTGACCAACTCGTCGAGATCGATCTTCCCGGTGGGCCTGCGAGATCGGTGCAACACCTGTTGACGGTCGTCGACCGCGCCGACCAGCATCTTCGTGCCGCCGATATCGACCCCGATGCCAGTCGCGGTCATCAACTCGGGCGTTCTTGGCGCGTCAGGGGCATCCGCCACTATTCATAGCCAATGCCGACCCCAGACAACGAACCGCCTTCGAAGCGTCGAGGCGAAGCCGACCCCGAACCCGAGTACACCGTCTACGGAAGAGGTGGTGGCAGGCGCAAGCAGAAGGCTCCGAAGAAGTCCGCGAAGGGCACCGGAAAGAAGACCGGCGACGCGCCGAAGGCAGGCAAAGAGCCCGATTACTCGGTCTACAAGTCGCGCAGGAGGCTCCGGAACATCGTCAAGGGCGGAGACGTCGCAAGCCTCGAGAAGTCCCGCAAGTCCAAAGGCAAGGCAGGAAGACGGACCGCTGACAAACGCAAGGCCGAGAGGCGGGACAGGGGTCGCCGGAGGTATCTGCGCTGGGCGCTGATCGCCTTCTTCGGCTGGATCGTGGTCAGCGCGGTCTCCTTCACCGTCTCTGCGCAACTCCAGAAAGGGAAACTTCCCGAGGGAGCCAGGGACGAATTGAGCAGGAACCCCTTGCTGCTGGCGGGCACCAACGTCCTGATCCTCGGAGGGGACACTCGAGGCTCCGAGGCCGTCGCCGGGGGAAAGAAGATCGGCGCCAACGAGCCGGGTGCGATCTCCGGGGCCCCGCCGCGCTCCGACACGATCATGGTCGTCCACGCAGGTCTGGGGTCGTTCCGGAAGCTCTCGATACCCAGGGACAGCTTCGCCTCGATCCCCGGTTGTGGAGAACAGAAGATCAATGCTGCGTTCGCCTGCAACACGACCTCACCGAAAGGGAATGCCGCACTCTCGATCAAGACCGTGGAGCAGTTCCTCGGAATCGATATCGGACACGTGGTGATCGTCGACTTCGACGGGTTCGTCAAGTTCATCGATGCGTTGGGCGGAATCAAGGTCGACCTGCCGAGTCGGGTGTGCGGGCGTATCGGCGGCGGCAAAGCAAATGGAGGTCAGGGCGTGAACCTGCCTGAGGGGGAACAGACGCTGCGCGCACTGCAAGCCCTCTCGCTTGCCCGGGTGAGGGAGAATCTCTGCAATCCGTCTGAGAACGACCTCGATCGCGCAGCCCGACAGCAGCTGATCCTCAACGGGATCAAGAACCGGATCACCTCACCGTTGCGAGCGCCCTACAACTTCATCAAGGGACCGTGGATCGGCTGGGCCGCGCCTCAGGCCTTCATCAGCGACATGGGGGCTCCGGCACTCGCCCAGCTCGCGGTGGCATCCGTCTTCGCCGAGAGCAAGTCGAGCGTTCTCGAACCCTCCGCGCCCGGACCGGAGGGGAGCCTGATCATCCCTTCGGCCGAGTGTCGGGCGAAGGTGGAGAAACTCCTGGGTGGGCCACCTCCGAACACCCCGCTCTGCTCCCCCGGCTACTGAACCGGTCTCACACCGAGCCTGTTGCTGCTAGCTGGTCTTGGCCTTGCCGCCGCCGGACGAACTCTCCTTGCCGGCCTTCTTCGAGTCCTTCTTCCCGGACTTCTCGGACTTCGACTCCGACTTGGCGGAACCAGAGTCGGAGTCCTTGCCGGAACCCTGTCCGCCCTTGGATGACCGGGCGTAGTCGGTCGTGTAGAAGCCGGATCCCTTGAAGTGGACGGCGACCGGGTTGAAGACCCGCTCGACCGGCGCTCCACATTCCTCGCACTCGGTCACCGGATCGTCGCTCATGCGCTGGATCACCTCGAACTCGTGGCCCTTCTCGCAACGGTATTCGTAGATCGGCATGGATCGATTGTCTCAGACCGGCTCGGAGCCGAGCGGCACCATCGGTGCGAAGCCACCCTCGGCAGTCAGCAGAAGCGCGCCTCTGGCGGAAGCGACAGGAGCGCCCGCGGCTTCTGCCGCCGCCTCCTCTACCCCGGGCCACAGTCGCGCTTCGATGGCTGCGCGGAGGGGCCCGGACGGCGTGATCCTCATCCCTCCACCCGCCATCAACGCACGGTCGGCAGACTCGGCGCGATCGCGAGAAAACCCCACGGCGACCAGCACGAACTCATTTCCGTCCTGCAACCGCCAGAGGAACCCCAACGGACCGATCAGGGTGGCTGCCTCACTGCAGGCCTGTTCGGCCTCCTCTTGGCGATCGAAGGCGTGTACCACCAGCGCCATCTCCATCGGCCCCTCTCCCGCGGCGGCTCCGACCGCCGCAAGGAACCCTGGGTCGAGATCGAGCATCAGAGGCAGGATGAGACGATCCGCGCCTTCCTCCCCGCGCGGAAGCCGCTTCGGGTCGGCAAGCGAGAAGAGTTGACCGCTGGCGATGGTCACGAGTGCCGGCATCACCCACCGATCGGAACCGTCGAAAGCGATTCCGAACTCCCAGGCCCTGTCGTGGCGCCCGAAGACCAGATCGAGGGTCGCGCTCTCCAGTGACTGGCCGTCATGGGCCGTCTCCCACTCCCATCGCCTGCGAAAGCCCAGGTCCTCGTCGCCGAAACACCCGGCCAGATCGGAGATTCCGTCCACATCGGCCAAGCCCTCGACTAGGACGACCGGGCTTCCTGCGAGATCGATCGAGTCGACAGCCCTCAACGGCCCGGTGTCGTCGCTGCGATTGTCTCTAGGCTGCTTCGTCATATGGGGGACTCCAAAGAACTGACGCTGGACGAAATAGTCGCGCTCTGCAAGCGGCGCGGCTTCATCTTCCAGTCATCCGAGATCTACGGTGGACTCGGCTCCACTTACGACTACGGACACTACGGCGTACTGCTCAAGAACAACGTCAAGGCCGAATGGTGGCGAGCGGTCGTCCAGGAACGTGACGACATGGTCGCACTCGACGCAGCGATCCTGATGCACCCCCGAACCTGGGAGGCCTCAGGCCATCTGGAGGGGTTCACCGACCCACTCGTCCAGTGTCTCGGCGATTGCAAGCGGCGCTGGCGTGAAGATCACGTTCGCGAAGAGCAACTCGGAGCCGAGGATGCGGAAGGAGAGATCGTCTGTCCGAACTGCAGCGGCGAGCTGTCCGACCCAATGCAGTTCAACCTCATGTTCAAGACCCACATGGGGCCGGTTGCGGAGTCCGGATCCGAGGTCTACCTGCGACCCGAGACCGCACAGGGGATCTTCGTCAACTTCAAGAACGTCCTTCAGTTCGCACGCAAGAAACCTCCGTTCGGGATCGCGCAGATCGGCAAGTCCTTCCGTAACGAGATCACTCCAGGCAACTTCATCTTCCGGACCAGGGAGTTCGAGCAGATGGAGATCGAATTCTTCGTGCCGCCAGCCGAAGCACCCGAATGGCATCAGAAGTGGATGGAGGACCGCATGTCCTGGTACACCGAACTCGGAATCAGACCGGACAACCTGCGGTTGCGGGAGCACGGCTCGGACGAGCTCTCGCACTACTCGAGTGCCACCTCCGACATCGAGTACCTGTTCCCAATGGGCTGGTCGGAGCTCGAGGGCGTTGCCAATCGAGGCGACTACGACTTGACCAAACACGCCGAGTTTTCGGGTGAGAAGCTCGAGTACTTCGACCAACAGAGCGGCGACCGCTACGTCCCCTACGTGATCGAGCCGTCAGCCGGAGCCGATAGAGCCACCCTCGCCTTCCTGGTCGATGCCTACGACGTTGAGGAGGTCGAGGGGCGCGAGCGGACGGTCCTGCGCATCCACCCGAGGCTCGCTCCCGTGAAGGTGGCTGTGTTGCCGCTGGTTTCGAAGGAGGGAATGCCTGAGCGTGCTCGGGAGATCCATCAACAGCTCCGACAGGTCGTGCCCGCCGAGTTCGACGAGGGCGGCTCGATCGGCAAGCGTTACCGGCGTCAGGACGAGATCGGGACCCCCTACTGCCTGACTATCGACGGCCAGACGATCGAAGACGGAACGGTGACCCTCCGTGACCGTGACACTCTGGAGCAGACCCGGATCCCGGCCGACGACGTCGTTTCCGAGATCGAGCGGCGCCTCGGCGAGCCGTGGTCCCCGCCGGCCAGATCCTGATCAGTCCTGCGTCTGCCGAGATTCCGACCAGCGCTCGCCTCGGCTGAGACGTTCGCCACCGAGCCATACGAAGTCCATCGCTGCGTCGAGCACCAACTCTCGCGGCACTCCGGGGTTGCGATCCCACCAATCCGAAAGCGCACGCATCGCCCCGAGCGTCTGCTGGGCCTGCATCGCGGCGAACTGCTGATGCTCGGGCTGATCTGGTCGCACCATCAGGACCTCCTCTTCGACGATGGCGGCGATGGCGCCTACGATGCGATCTCTCAACGACTCTTGGGCCCGGACGACCGCCGCATCCGGAACCACGCCGAAGATGATCCGCCAGGAACCCCGACGGTCCTCGGCGAAGGCGAGGAAGGCCTCGATCCCCGCCCGCACCCGCTCCTCGGCCGACTCGGAGGTGTGGACAGCGGTCTCGATCGCCTCCAGCAGCTCGCTTCCGTGGAGGTCGAGGATCGCTTCGTAGAGTTCGACCTTGGAATCGAAATGCTCGTAGAGGAGGGCCTTGGACACGCCCGCCCGAGTGGCGATCGACTTCAGCGAGACGTCCCTGTATCCGGCTTCGGAGAAAGCAAGTCGCGCCGCCTCGAGGATCTTCTCGCGGCGGTCCGAGGCCGGCATTCGGCGCTTGGGCTGCTTCTTCTCTCGTACTTCGTTTTCCATGGGGCCAACTGCTACTCTAACTGACCCAGCAGTCAGTTATGTTCTTTTCGTAACCGCAACAGCCAATCCGGGAACGCAAGGGAGAGGGTGAGCCGAGTGGAGCCAACCGCAACAGCACCAGCAAGGACCGAGGCGAAGACCACCGACGACGTGTCGGCCCGTAAAGGAAGCCAGATCTCCTACCAAGATCTCTACCGCCGTTGGGAACAGAACAACTGGTCGGCGATGGATCTCGACTTCTCGAAAGATCTCGACGGCTGGAACTCGCTGACCGAGATGCAGCGCACGGCGGGGCTGCGGACCTACTCGATGTTCTTCTACGGCGAGGACGCCGTCACCGATGGCCTCTCCCCTTACATCGAAGCCGCGCCGAGGGAGGAGCAGAAGTACTTCCTCGCAACTCAGCAGGTCGACGAGGCCCGCCACGCGATCTTCTTCGATCGTTTCTTCGACGAGGTGCTGGGGGCGGGCGACTCGATCTCCGCTCGACTCGCATTCACCGAATCCCAGTTCAACTGGGGCTATCGCGGGGTCTTCGAGCGGCTCGAGTTGATGTGCGATCAGTTGCGGCGTGATCAGTCGCTGCCGAAGTTCGCCCAAGCGATCACGCTCTACCACATGATCATCGAGGGGACGCTTGCCCAGCCCGGTCAGCACTTCATCGAGGACTACTTCGTCAAGAGCGGCACCATGCCCGGATTCAGCGAGGGGATGGCTCA